>NZ_CP022579.1:3300000-3526415 GCF_008274805.1 Oryzomicrobium terrae | reverse complement strand
TGAGTACTGACAAGGTCCCGGGTCGAACAAAGACGCCGGGCCGGAGATAACATTGCCCGGCAGCCCCGTGCTGCGAATACGGGGTATTCGAATATTGGCAGCAGAGCAAGCCGGACCGGGGGAGGAGGGGAAGAAAACGGAGAGGCGGGGCAGACTGCAGGTTAATGCCGAAACCCCGCCGGGAAGGGCCAAGTCGATGCCTGGATACGCTTCCACCGTCCTCCCAAAGACTGCCGCCATTCTACCCTGTCCTCCACAAGTTATCCACAGGGCAAAAAACGGGGATCTTGACAAGAGGAAGGGTGAACAGGTCTAATCACGCGTTTATCTTTCCCGAAGCATCAAGGACTTATCATGAAGCGTACCTACCAGCCTTCCGTCGTGCGTCGTAAGCGCACCCACGGTTTCCTCGTCCGCATGAAGACCCGCGGCGGCAAGAAAGTCATCGCTGCCCGTCGTTCCAAGGGCCGTCACCGTCTGGCCGTTTGAAGAAGCCCTTCGGCTTCCCCCGCGCCCGGCGGCTGTTGAAATCCGAGGATTTCACGGCCGTTTTCGATTTTCGGCGCGTAACGCGAAGCCAGCATTTCGTACTGCACTATCTTGAGCCGGCCGCCGATCGGAACGATTCAGTAACGTCCGTTCAGCCCCGGCTCGGGTTGGTGATCGGCAAGCGCTACCTGCGCCACGCCGTGTGGCGCAATCTGGTGAAACGCATCGCCCGGGAAACATTCCGCACGATGCAGGCCGAGCTCCGGCCGCGGGACTATGTGCTGCGCATGTCCGCCGTTCCCCGCGCCAGTGGGCAGCCACCGAGCGCTGCAACTACACCGCAGCCAGGCAAAAAAAACCGGGGTAAAGCAGCACCGGCGCCGGTACATCTGGATCGGCAGGCCTTGGGGGCCGAGTTGCGCACGCTCTTCGCACGCAACCGCCGCAAACCCGGCAAGTCCATCGATTCTGCCGCACCATGCGCTTCCTGCTGATCGGCCTGGTACGCATCTACCAGTATGCGCTGAGTCCCTTTCTGGGACGTTCCTGCCGCTTCGTGCCATCCTGCTCCGAGTACATGATCGAGTCCCTGCAGCGCCACGGCGTCGTCAAGGGGCTGTGGCTCGGCACGCGCCGGGTCTGCCGCTGCCATCCCTGGCACCCCGGCGGCCACGATCCGGTGCCATAATGGCGCCTCTTTTTTCGACCCGTCTCCGGATGGGTTTCTCCTCACTCCACGGCTAAACAAGGCTGACAGGGCTCATGGATAACCGTCGTCTGCTCCTTTCGATCATTTTCTTCGTCTCCATCTTCATGCTGTGGGAGGCCTGGAACCGGCAGCACGCGCCCCAGCCCGTCGCTAGCAGCGCGGCTCAGGCGTCGGCGCAAGCCGGTGGTGCCCCGGTGCCTTCGGCCAGCCTGCAGCCTGGTATGCCGGCACCTGCCGGCGCCCCAGCGCAGACCGCAGCTGAAACGGTGACGGTCACCACCGATCTGTTCAAGGCTGAAATTTCCAGCCAGGGCGGCGATCTGGTCCGCCTCGAACTGGTCAAGCACAAGTCTGCCGAAGACGGTGCCACCCCGGATAAGCACCTGGTGCTGATCGATCCGGCCCACCGCTACGAAGCCCAGACCGGCCTGATCGGCGACAACCTGCCGACCCATCGCAGTACCTTCAAGGTGCTGCCGGGCAAACGGGATCTGGCCGAAGGCGCCGACACCCTGACCCTGGCCCTGGAAGCCGATACCGCCAATGGCGTGAAGGTGGTCAAGACCTATACCTTCCACCGTGGCAGCTACGTCATCGACGTCGGCTACGAAATCGCCAACCAGAGCCAGGCGGCCATTGCTCCTCACGCCTACTTCCAGCTGCAGCGCGACGAGACTAAGCCCGCCGGCGAGGCCCGCATGGTCAGCACCTTCACCGGCCCGGCCTTCTACTCGGCCGCCGACAAGTACCAGAAGGTGGATTTCTCCGACATCGAGAAGGACAAGGCCAAGCACGTCAAGACCGCCGACAACGGTTGGGTGGCGATGGTGCAGCACTACTTCGTATCAACCTTCCTGCCCCAGGGTAACGTCTCCCGCGAGTTCTACACGCGCAAGGTGGGCAACGGCGCCATCGCTGCCGGCGTGATCCTGCCGGTGGACAGCATTGCTCCGGGCGCCAAGGGCGGCATCACCGTGCCCCTCTACGCCGGTCCCCAGGTGCAGAGCGAGTTGAAGAAGCTGGCCGACGGCCTGGATCTGGTGGTGGACTACGGCTGGCTGACCATCATTGCCGCCCCCCTGTTCTGGGTGCTGCAAGCCCTGCACAAGCTCACCGGCAACTGGGGCTGGGCGATCATCCTGCTGACCATCGGCCTCAAGCTGCTGTTCTTCCCGCTGTCCGCCGCGTCCTACAAGTCCATGGCCAAGATGCGCCAAGTGACGCCGCGGCTCACCCAGATCAAGGAGCGCTTCGGCGACGACCGCCAGCGCATGAACCAGGAGATGATGGAGCTGTACAAGAAGGAGAAGATCAACCCCCTGGGCGGTTGTCTTCCCATCGTGGTGCAGATTCCGGTGTTCATCGCCCTCTACTGGGTGCTGCTCGGCGCCGTGGAAATGCGCCAGGCGCCGTGGCTGGGCTGGATCACCGACCTGTCGGTAGCCGACCCCTTCTACATCCTGCCGGTGTTCATGATGGTCACCATGCTGATCCAGACCAAGCTCAACCCCACCCCGCCGGACCCGATCCAGGCCAAGGTGATGTGGATGATGCCCCTGGTCTTCGGCGTGATGTTCTTCTTCTTCCCCGCTGGCCTGGTGCTGTACTGGACGGTGAACAACCTGCTGTCCATCGCCCAGCAATGGTCGATCAACCGCATGATGGGCGAGGCCAAGGGCGCCAAGGCCTAAGCGGCCCGCACCCCTGCTTCGACCCGACAGGCCCCCGGCGATCTTCGCTTTGGGGGCCTTTTCCTTTGGAGCCCAGCCCATGATGCCCAAACGCGATGTCATTGCCGCCGTGGCCACCGCCCCCGGTCGGGGCGGAATCGGCGTGATCCGGATCTCCGGTCCGGACCTGGCGCCCTTCGTCGCTGCCCTGGCCGGCCGCAACGCTCCGCCCCGCCAGGCCGTGCTGGCCACCTTTCGCGATGCCCAGGACAAGCCCATCGACCAGGGGCTGCTGCTCTACTTTCCCGGCCCCGCCTCGTTTACCGGCGAGGACGTGATCGAACTGCACGGCCACGGCGGTCCGGTGGTGATGCAACTGCTGCTGTCGCGCTGCCTCGACCTGGGCGCCCGTCTGGCCGAACCCGGCGAATTCACCCGGCGCGCCTTCGAGAACGGCAAGCTTGACCTGGCCCAGGCCGAGGCCGTGGCCGACCTGATTGACGCCTCCACGGCCTCTGCGGCCCGCTCGGCGGTGCGTTCGCTGCAGGGCGATTTTTCCCGGGAAATCCACGTCCTCAACGATGAACTGATCGAGTTGCGTGCCCTGACCGAGGCCACTCTGGATTTTCCCGAGGAAGAGATCGACTTCCTGGAGGCCGCCAACGCCTTCCCTCGCCTCGATGCCCTGAGTGAGCGCCTCACCGCGATCTTCGCTAAGGCGCGCCAGGGCAAGCTGCTCCAGGGCGGCCTGCATGTGGTGCTGGTAGGCCAGCCCAACGTCGGCAAGTCGTCCCTGCTCAACGCCCTGGCCGGTGACGAACTGGCTATCGTTACGCCGATTGCCGGTACCACCCGGGACGTGGTGCGGGGCACCTTGCAGATCGAAGGCATCCCTTTGCACGTGGTCGATACCGCCGGGTTGCGCGAGACCGAAGACCAGGTCGAGCAAATCGGTATTGCCCGCACCTGGAAGGCTGTCGAGGAAGCCGATGTGGTGCTGCTACTCACCGATGCCCAGCACGGCATTACCGCGGCCGAGAACGCCATTCTGGCTCGCCTGCCGGCCCACGCCATTCGCCTCACCGTGGAAAACAAGGTGGATCTCACCGGCCAGCCCGCCGGCCTCGTCACCGACCCGACAGGCCGCTGCGTACGCCTTTCGGCCAAGACCGGCGCCGGTATCGCCGAACTGCGCCAGGAACTCCTCGATATCGCCGGCTGGCACCCTCAGGAAGATGTCTTCATCGCCCGGGAACGGCACCTGCGCGCTCTGGACGAAGCCCGCCAGCATGTACAGCTGGCCCGCCAGCAGGCACAGTTGCTTCCGCCCCCCCTGGAATTGTTCGCCGAAGAACTGCGTCTTGCCCAGCACGCCCTCAATACCATCACAGGCGAGTTCACCGCCGACGATCTTCTCGGGGAAATTTTTGGCCGCTTCTGCATCGGCAAGTAAGGTTTTAACAGCTTTGAAAAAATTCACTATCTTCAGCAAACGCGTACTTAAAATCCGATAAAAAACGGAATAAATCCAATAAAAACAAAAAAGCCATGGAGCAATTCATGGCTTTTTTGTTGTCTTTTTGTTGTCTTTTTGTTGTCTGTTGGCAGGTTTTTAACTGTTCTAATGATGTTCTGTATGTAAACCCATAAAGATTAGTTAACCTAAGGTTAACTCTGTGGATAAATCTATTAAACACAATTAGAACAAAGAGTTGTTCGATAAAAACACTTGTCAGAAACCTTCCGTAAGCCCTGTGGATAGATACGGCACAAGTTATCCACAGGGGGATAAAGTTGAACTTATCCACAACTGATGCACAACAAAGCGGCATGTTTTATCCCCATGATCCGCTTTCTGCTACCGTAGCGGCCCCTTGTGGAGCCCTTTCCACTGTCTTTCCAGATGCCTGCCATGGACCACTTGTTTGCTGAACTGCCAGCCTTTTCTTCCGTGTTGTTGCCCTTGCTGGTGGCGGCCTTTGTTGCCGGGTTGATCGACGCGGTGGTCGGCGGCGGCGGACTGGTGCAGATCCCCGCCCTATTTACCGTGCTGCCGGCTGAGACACCGGCAACCTTGTTCGGTACCAACAAGTGCGCCAGCGTGGTTGGCACTGCCAATGCCGCCTGGCGTTATGCACGGCGCGTGCGCATGCCTTGGGGGACGACCCTGCCGGCAGCTCTGGCGGCCTTCGCTTTTTCCTTCCTTGGTGCCATGGCGGTGGCTTGGCTGCCCAAGGAGTCGCTGCGCCCCCTGATTCTGGCGCTGCTGATCGGGTCGGCCGCCTACACCTACTGGAAGAAGGACTTCGGTTCCCTGCACGCCCCGGCCCACGGCGGCATGCGCGAGAAGGTGTATGCCGTCACCCTGGGGGCGGTGATCGGTTTCTACGATGGCTTCTTCGGTCCTGGCACCGGGTCGTTCCTGATCTTTCTCTTCATTCGCTTCTTCGGTTTCGACTTCCTGCATGCCTCGGCCGCCTCCAAGGTGGTCAACGTCGCCACCAACCTAGCTGCCCTGGCCTTCTTCGTTCCCACCGGTCACTGGATTCCGGCCCTGGCCCTGGTGATGGCCCTGGCCAACATGGGCGGCTCGGTGGTCGGCACCCGCCTGGCCTTGTCCGGTGGCAGCCGTTTCGTGCGCAAGTTTTTTCTGGTGGTGGTCGGCGCCATGATCGTCAAGTTCGCCTGGGATACCTTTT
Organism: Oryzomicrobium terrae; assembly: GCF_008274805.1. Taxonomy (NCBI): domain Bacteria; kingdom Pseudomonadati; phylum Pseudomonadota; class Betaproteobacteria; order Rhodocyclales; family Rhodocyclaceae; genus Oryzomicrobium; species Oryzomicrobium terrae. The sequence continues at coordinate 3,520,848 of NZ_CP022579.1, read as the reverse complement.
CGCGCTGATCGGGCCTGGCGGAACGTGGCTTCGACTGACCCTGCGAGGTCTGGAGCCGGCCCCGGGAGGCAGGGGCCGGGGCGATTTGTTATCATCCCGTGCTTATCCTGCTTCGACTTCGCTGCACCCGAGCCGGATCGACCGGCTGATTCAGCTGATTCCATCACAAGAAGGTTACGAGAGGAGAGACCATGCGTCGTTTGACCCTGCTTGCCGCGACTCTGGCCGCGCTGGGCGCCAATCTGGCCCACGCCGACATCACCGTGGGGGTATCCCTGTCCGCCACCGGCCCGGCCGCTTCCCTGGGCATTCCGGAAAAGAACACCTTCGCGCTGCTGCCGACCACCATTGCCGGTCAGAAGGTGCACTACATCGTCCTCGACGACGCTACCGATCCGACTGCAGCGACCAAGAACGTCAAGAAGCTCACCTCCGAAAACAAGGTGGATGTGATCGTCGGTTCGACCACCACCCCCAATTCCCTGGCCATGGCCGACGTGGCCGCCGAAACCGAAACGCCGATGATCTCCATGGCCGGTTCGGCGATCGTCGTCGAACCGATGGACGCCAAGCGCTACTGGGTGTTCAAGACCCCCCAGAACGACGCCCACATGGCTACCGCCATCGTTGAGCACATGACCACCCATGGCGTGAAGACCGTGGCCTTCATCGGCTTTGCCGACGCCTACGGCGAAGGCTGGTGGAAGGAGTTCGCCAAGATCGCCGAAGCGCGCAAGCTGAAGATCGTCGCCTCGGAGCGTTACCAGCGCAACGACACCTCGGTCACCGGCCAGACCCTCAAGATCCTCGCCGCCAAGCCCGATGCCGTGCTGGTCGGCGCTGCCGGCACCCCGGCCGTGCTGCCGCAGAAGACCCTCAAGGAAAAGGGCTACAAGGGCCTGGTCTACCAGACCCACGGCGTGGCCAACCAGGACTTCCTGCGCGTCGGCGGGAAGGACGTGGAAGGCGCCTACCTGCCGGTGGGTCCGGTGGTGGTGGCCAACCAGCTGCCCAATGACAATCCGGTCAAGAAGGCCGCCCTGGAATACGTGAAGAAGTACGAGGCCGCCCATGGTGCCGGCAGCGTCTCCGCCTTCGGTGCCCACGCCTGGGATGCCTCGATCCTGCTCCAGCACGCCGTCCCGGTGGCGCTGAAGAAGGGCCAGCCGGGCACCAAGGAATTCCGCAAGGCCCTGCGCGATGCCCTGGAAGGCACCACCAACGTGGTCGCCTCCCACGGCATCTACAACATGACGCCTCAGGATCACATGGGCTTCGACCAGCGTGCCCGGGTCATGGTGCAGATCCAGAACGGTACCTGGAAGCTCGAGAAGTAAGCCGGGCTGGTTCCGGGGGCGGCGTCCGCCACAGCAGCGGACGCCGCCCCCGTTGTTTTACGTTGCAGCGAAGTCACAGTAGCGATCGATCATGGACTTGCAGATCCTCCTCCTCCTCGGGCAGGACGGGCTCACCAACGGGGCCATCTACGCGCTCCTGGCGCTGGCCCTGGTGCTGGTGTTCACCGTTACCCGGGTCATCTTCATTCCCCAGGGGGAGTTCGTCACCTACGGCGCCCTGACCCTGGCCGCCATCCAGGCCGGCAAGACGCCGGCGACGATCTGGCTGGCGATTGCCCTGGGCGTAGTGGTTTTCCTGGTCGATGCCATCATCGCCCTACGCGCCCGGGCCTATCGCCGCCTGCCCCGTCTGGCCGCCCTGACCCTGGGGGTGCCCCTGGCGGTAGCGGGCCTGCTCCATGGCCTTGATGTGGCGACCCTGAGCCTGCCGCTGCAAATCCTGCTCACCCTGGCGGTGGTGGCGCCCCTCGGCCCGCTTCTCTACCGGCTGGCCTTCCAGCCCCTGGCTTCGGCTCCGGTGCTGGTGCTGCTGATCGTCTCGGTGGCCATCCACATGGCCCTGATGGGGCTGGGCCTGGTCTTCTTCGGTGCCGAGGGCTTCCGCACCCCGGCCTTCTCGGAAGGCAGCATGGACGTGGGTCCGGCGACCCTGCAATACCAGAGCCTGTGGATCGTCGGCGTTTCCCTGGTGCTGATCGTCGCCCTCTACCAGTTCTTTGACCGCACCCTCACTGGCAAGGCCCTGCGCGCCACCGCCATGAACCGTACCGGCGCTCGGCTGATGGGCATTTCCACCACTCTGGCGGGCAAGCTGTCGTTCCTCGTCGCGGCCCTGATGGGGGCCTTCTCCGGCGTTCTGGTTTCGCCGGTGACCACCCTGTACTACGACTCGGGCTTTCTCATCGGCCTGAAGGGCTTTGTCGGCGCCATCATCGGGGGCCTGGTGTCCTATCCGGTGGCCGCCCTGGGGGCGATCCTGGTAGGCCTGCTCGAATCCTTCTCGTCGTTCTATGCCAGCTCCTACAAGGAAGTGATCGTGTTTACCCTGATCATTCCCGTGCTGCTGTGGCGCTCGTTGACCACCCGCCACGTCGAGGAGGAGGAATGATGCGGCATATCCCTCTCGCCCTGTTTGCGGCCCTGCTTGCTTCGGGGCCGTTCTGGCTGCCCGAATTCGGCATCACCCTGCTCAACTACATCGGCCTCTACGCCATGGTCGCCCTGGGCCTGGTGCTGCTCACCGGCGTCGGCGGTATGACCTCCTTCGGCCAGGCCGCCTTCGTCGGCCTGGGGGCCTACACCACCGCCTACCTGACTACCGCCCACGGCCTGTCGCCCTGGCTTACCCTGGTCATCGGCTGGATCATCACCGGCGGCTTCGCCCTGTTGCTCGGCGCCATCACCCTGCGCCTGTCCGGCCACTTCCTGCCCCTGGGTACCCTGGCCTGGGGCATCAGCTTGTACTTCCTGTTCGGCAATATCGAGGATCTGGGTGGCCACACCGGCCTCACCGGCATTCCGGCCCTGAGCCTGGGCAGCCTGGAGCTGAAATCCGGCGAATCCCTCTACTTCCTCATCTGGCTGATCGTCCTGGCTTTCGTGCTGGTCACCCGCAACCTGCTCGATTCGCGCACCGGCCGGGCCATCCGTGCCCTCAAGGGCGGGGTGGTGATGGCCGAGAGCATGGGGGTCAACACCACCCGGGTGAAGATGGCGGTGTTCCTCATCGCCGCGATCATGGCTGCCACCTCCGGTTGGCTCTACGCCCACCTGCAGCGCTTCGTGAACCCCACCCCGTTCGCCCTCAACATGGGCATCGAGTATTTGTTCATGGCGGTGGTGGGCGGCGTTGCCCACGTCTGGGGCGCCATCGTTGGTGCCGGCCTGATCACCATCCTCAAGCAGTGGCTGCAAGACCTGTTGCCCCAGCTGCTCGGTAGCGACGGCAATTTCGAGATCATCGTCTTCGGCCTGCTCATGATCTTCATGCTGCAGCGGGCCCGGGATGGCATCTGGCCCCTGGTACTGAAGGTCTTCCACGGCCTCCTGCCGGCCCAGCAGCGCCGCCGCCTGGCTGCGGCCAGCGCCCTGGAGCGGCGCCCGGCGCGCAGCGCCGGCGAGGTCCTGCTCGACGCCCGGGACGTGACCCGGCGTTTTGGCGGCCTGGTGGCCAACAAGGACATGAGCCTGACCGTTTCCGCCGGCGAGATCCTCGCCCTGATCGGTCCCAACGGCGCCGGCAAGAGCACCTTCTTCAACCAGGTGTCTGGGGTGGATACCCCCACCAGCGGCGAGATCCGCTTCCTTGGCGAACGGGTGGACGGGGCCGAATCGCGGCGCATCGCCCGGGCCGGCATGAGCCGTACCTTCCAGCACGTACGCCTGCTGCCGACCATGACCGTGCTTGAAAACGTCGCCCTGGGCGCCCACCTGCGCGGCCACGGCGGCTATCTGGCGGCAGCCCTGCGCCTGGAGCGCGGCGAGGAGGCCCGTTTGCTCTGGGAAGCCCAGCGCGCCCTGGAGCGGGTCGGCCTGGCCGACTACGCCGACCAGCCCGCCGGCAGCCTGGCGCTTGGCCAGCAGCGCATCCTGGAAATCGCCCGGGCCCTGTGCGCCGATCCCTGCTTACTGCTGCTGGACGAACCGGCCGCCGGTCTGCGCTACCTGGAAAAACAGGCCCTTGCCGATCTGCTCAAGAGCCTCAAGGGTGAAGGCCTGGGCATCCTCCTGGTCGAGCACGACATGGACTTCGTCATGGGCCTGGCCGATCGGGTGGTGGTGATGGAATTCGGCGAAAAGATCGCCGAGGGGCTGCCTGCCGAGATCCAGTCCAACCCGGCGGTGATCGAGGCCTACCTGGGCGGCGTGGAGTGATGAGCGGCATGGAACACAAGCAACCCCTACTCGAAGTCCGCGACCTGGCGGTGGCCTACGGCAAGGTCGAGGCCCTGCAAGGCGCCAACCTGACCCTGCGCGAAGGCGAGCTGGTCACCGTGATCGGCCCCAACGGCGCCGGCAAGACCACTCTGTTGTCGGCCCTGATGGGTCTCTTGCCCGCCCGGGGCGAGGTGCTCCTCGACGGCCAGCCACTCAATGCCGACGTGGACGTGGAAGCCCGGGTCGGCCGGGGCATGATCCTGGTGCCGGAGAAGCGCGAGCTGTTCGCCGAGATGAGCGTCGAGGACAACCTGCGCCTGGGCGCCTTCTCGCGCCGCGGCGAAGGCGCGGCCGCCCGGGAGGCGACCATGGCCGACGTCTACGACCTGTTCCCGCGCCTCAAGGAGCGGCGCGGCCAGGAGGCTGGCACCCTGTCCGGCGGCGAGCGGCAGATGCTGGCCATGGGCCGGGCCCTGATGGCCAAGCCCCGGGTACTGATGCTCGACGAACCCTCCCTGGGCCTGGCGCCGCTGATCATCCGCGAGATCTTCCGCATCGTTTCCGAGCTGAAGAAGACCGGTGTGTCGATCCTGCTGGTGGAACAGAATGCCCGGGCCGCCCTCAAGGTGGCGGACTACGGCTACGTCCTGGAAACCGGTCACGTCGCCCTGGAAGGGCCGAGCGCCGACCTGGCGGCGGACGAGCGGGTGGCCGCTACCTACCTGGGTGGCAAGAAAGGTTGAGACCGGCGACCCGGTAGTTTCTACGACAACATACGCGCCAAAAAAACAGGGCGCGGTGCCCGGGCGAAAGACATCTGCCCGGAACACCGCGCCCTGCTTGCATTTTCACGACCCCCATCGGGGGAGGCAGACAGGACGCGGATCTCCACAAGGGGAGGTTGGAGATGCCCGCCCTGTCTGCCTCTACGCGATGCCCTTGGCCAACCCCGGGTCAGGGGGGAGGGGGAAGCCCCGGAGTTTTCGGGCTTCGCGTCATGCACGGTCGAACTCGATCAATTGCCCGATACGCCGCAGGTGAGTGCTGCTTCTGCACCGTGGCGAATCGGGGCGTTTGCCGGGAAGCATTCGTGGCCGCCCGGTCATACGCTTGCTGTTTCTCTGTTACGGCTGGGATGCTGGCGGTATCGGGTGGACGCCGGGTCCTGCCCTGCCTCCTGTCCTGCGACACCAAACATGGAGCCATCTTAGGCAGGACGCCAACGCCAATCTAATTGATTGTTTTAAAGCCGCTCATAGTGCGTTGCTATGAAACGCCGACGCCCCCGGAACGGGGGCGTCGCACAGGGCAGAAAGGGGCTGGAAAGGGGCCTAAAAGGGGAATAACAAGCCGAGGCGGGAGTCAACCCTTAGACGTCGTCCGGGTCCGGCGCGGTGATTGGCGGCACCAGGATTCCGTACTTTTTGCCGACCCGCTGGTAGAACTCCCAGGCAGCGAACAACTTCGGAGAACGGGGGTCGCGCTCCCGGGCCAGCTTGAGGTAACGCCGGCCGCGCAGGGCCAGCTCCTCCTGCCACCCCTTCTGGTCGAGCAGGGTGAAGATGGCGTTGCTGGCGTTGACCAGGAACTGCAGGTTGGGCATCCGCTCGGCGGCCTGGATGAGCAGCTCCACCGAGGCCTGCAGATCGCCCCCCTGGGCGGCGGTGACGCCCCGGTTGTTAAGATCCACAATCTCGCGGCTGACCTGGGCGAGCAGTTCCTGACCGGCTTCTTCCTTGCCGGCCTTTTCGAAGGCCAGGCGGATGTGGGAGAGGGTCGCCGGATCGTCGTGATGCACTGCCGCGACCCGCTTCATCAGTTCGCTGCCTGTCTCGTCCCGACCCTGGGCCAGGCAGACCTGGGCCAGTTCCACCTGTAGCCGCCGCGAAGTGGCTTCGGGACCGCCTTCGGCCACCAGGGTGTCGTGCAACGACAAGGCCTGATCGAGGCGTTTCTGGGCGCCGCTCTCGTCCCCTTCCTGGCGACAGACTTCGGATTCGAGCACCAGGGAGGCCAGTTCCGCCTGCTTGTCGCCGCGCCGCTCACGCTTGAGGTCCTGGATCACCTGCTTGGCACCACTGACGTTGCCCTTTTCGATCAACACCTTGGACAGGTTGGCGTAGTCGTCGGCACTGGCCAGGCTGGAGCCACGGGCCCGGTTCAGGGCGTTCTGGTAGGCCTTTTCCGCTTGGGACAGGTCACCGTTGCGGGTGGCCACGTCGCCCACCAGGCGCTGTCGCTGGGTATTGTGCGGGGCGATGCGGCCGGCTTCCAGCAGGGTTTCCTGGGCGGTGATGGGGTCGCCGCGCTGTTCCTGCAGGCGGGCGAGAAAATCATAGGCAGCCAGATATTCCGGGCAGTCGCGCAGCAGTTCGGTGAGCAGCGTCTCGGCTTCTTCCGAGGCGCCCCGGGCGTGTAGTGCCACCGCCAGTCCCATGCGCGCCCAGGGGATCGGCCGGTCGGTCAGGACGCGGCGAAAGACAGCCTCGGCGTCGCCGTAGCGGCCCACCGCGTTGAGGGTCTCCCCCTGCAGGCGCAGGGCTTCGGTGGCGTGGGCGGGCTGGGTGGCGGTGATGGCCTCGCAGGCTGCCACGGCAGCCGCCCAGTCGCCTTTTTCCAGGGCGGCATTGGCGCTGGCAAAAATCTTCTTCTTGAACAGGGCCCGGGCCAGGCGGCCCTGCAGCTGTTCGGCGGTGAACGGTTTGATCAGATAATCGTCCGGCGTCAGCTCGGCCACCGAGGCCACGTGCTGGTAACCCCGCTCGGCGGTGACGATCATGAACACGGTGGACAGGGGAATCAGGTGGCGATGGCGTAATTCCTCGAGCAATTGCTGGCCGTCCCGGCCATCTTCGAGTACGTAGTCGGAGAAAATCACGCCGAATTCGTGCTTGGCAACCTGGCGCAAGGCCTCCCAGGCCGACGAGGCGCCGTGCACCTGGGTTACCCCCAGGGTGGACAGCATGGTGCGCAGGGTATTGCGGGCGTTGGGCTGACGATCGACGATCAGCACCCGCAGGCGCAGCAGCTGTTCCTGAAGGGCGGCGAGCAGGGCATTCGATTGTTGGGCGGAAGGCGTGGCCATGGGGGCAAGAACGGTTGTTTGGCGGCGAACTTAAGGTATCAGGCCCATTGCTGCAAGGGACATGCGGCAAGCATGACAGGTTCCCCTGACGGGCTGCTGCGCCAGCCGTCTGCCGGCCTGACGTGGCGGACAACCGGCGGTCTGGCTGTCGAGGCAACCGCGGCGGCTCCCCGGAATAGGGGAAAAGCGGTTAAAATTCAGCCCATTGGCGCGCTTTTACGGCCCCTCCCCGAGGCGGCATGGCGTATAATCTTCGCCCCTTTTCCGGCTGTTCCTGCTCGCTCCGCCTGGAGTCCTTCCCCATGCTGTACCCCGAATCCTTTGACGTCATCGTCGTCGGTGGCGGCCACGCCGGCACCGAGGCGGCCCTCGCCGCGGCCCGCGCCGGAGCCAAGACCCTGCTGCTCACCCACAACCTGGAAACCCTGGGGGCGATGAGCTGCAACCCGTCCATCGGCGGCATCGGCAAGGGCCACCTGGTCAAGGAAGTGGACGCCCTGGGCGGCGCCATGGCGGAAGCCACCGACGAGGGCGGCATCCAGTTCCGCATCCTCAACGCCTCCAAGGGCCCGGCGGTGCGCGCCACCCGCGCCCAGGCCGACCGGGTGCTGTACAAGCAGGCGATCCGCAAGCGCCTGGAGAACCAGCCCAACCTGACCCTCTTTGCCCAGGCCTGCGACGACCTGATCGTCGAAGGCGACCGGGTGGTGGGCGCCGTCACCCAGCTCGGGGTGCGCTTCTCCGCCCGGGCGGTGGTGCTCACCGCCGGCACCTTCCTCAACGGCCTGATCCACGTCGGCCTGCAGAACTACACCGGCGGGCGCATGGGCGATCCGCCGTCCGTGTCCTTGGCGGCCCGCCTCAAGGAACTGAAGCTGCCTCAGGGCCGCTTGAAGACCGGCACCCCACCCCGGCTCGATGGCAAGACCATCGACTTCGCCGGCATGGAGCCCCAGTACTCGGACGACCCGCTGCCGGTGTTCTCCTTCCTTGGCAACGCCGCCCAGCATCCGCGCCAGCTGCCCTGCTGGATCACCCAGACCAACGCCCGCACCCACGACATCATCCGCGACAACCTGGACCGTTCGCCGATGTACACCGGGGTGATCGAGGGCGTCGGGCCGCGCTACTGCCCGTCCATCGAGGACAAGATCCACCGCTTCGCCGGCAAGGACAGCCACAACGTCTTCCTCGAACCGGAAGGCCTGGACACCCACGAGATCTACCCCAACGGTATCTCCACCAGCCTGCCCTTCGACGTGCAGTTGCAGATCGTGCGCTCGATCAAGGGTCTGGAGCACTGCCACATCCTGCGTCCGGGCTACGCCATCGAGTACGACTACTTCGACCCGCGCGGCCTGAAGTCGTCCCTGGAAACTAAGGCCATTGGCGGCCTGTTTTTCGCCGGCCAGATCAACGGCACCACCGGTTACGAGGAAGCCGCCGCCCAGGGCCTTTTGGCCGGGGCCAACGCGGCGCTGCAAGCCCTGGGCAAGGACGCCTGGTGCCCGCAGCGGGACGAGGCTTACCTGGGGGTGCTGGTGGACGACCTAATCACCCGCGGCGTGTCCGAGCCCTACCGCATGTTCACCTCCCGGGCCGAGTACCGGCTGCAACTGCGCGAGGACAACGCCGACCTGCGCCTCACCGAGACCGGCCGGCGCCTCGGCCTGGTGCCGGATGCCCGCTGGGACGCCTTCTGCCGCAAGCGCGACGCCATCGAGGCAGAGCGCCAGCGCCTCAAGGCCACCTGGCTGCACCCGGGCAAGCTGCCCGCCGGCGAGGCCGAGCGGGTGTTCGGCAAGCCCCTGGAGCGGGAATACCACCTGCACGACCTGCTGCGCCGGCCCGAGGCCAGCTACGAAAGCCTGATGACCCTGCCCGGCGCTGTCGAAGGGCGCGCCGAGGCGGCCCTGGACCCGCAGGTGATCGAGCAGGTGGAAATCCAGGCCAAGTACCAGGGCTACATCGACCGCCAGCAGGACGAGGTGGCCCGCGCTGCGGCCTATGAGAGCCAGGTGCTGCCCGCCGACCTGGACTACGAGACAGTGGTCGGCCTGTCCAAGGAAGTGCGCGGCAAGCTCGGCCAACACCGCCCGGAAACTCTGGGCCAGGCTTCACGCATCCAAGGCGTCACCCCGGCGGCGATCTCGCTCCTGGTGATCCACCTGAAGAAGCTCACCGGCCGCAACGGTTCCGTTGCCAGCCAAGGTGCTTCCAGCACCCCGTCCGCCGCATGAGCGCCGCCCGACTGACTGCCGGGCTGGCCGCCCTGGGCCTGGACCTGGACGCCGCCGCCCAGCAGAAGCTGCTCGCCTACCAGGCCCTGCTGCTGAAGTGGAACCGCACCTACAACCTCACCGCCCTGCGCGATCCGGCCAAGGTGCTGCCTTACCACCTGCTCGATTCCCTGGCGCTGCTACCCTTCGTCGGCGACGGCGACCTGCTCGACGTCGGCAGCGGCGGCGGCATGCCGGGCATTCCGGTGGCGATCGCCCGTCCCGACCTGGCGGTGACCCTGGTGGACAGCAACAGTAAGAAGGTGGCTTTCCTCACCCAGGCGGCCATCGAACTGGGCCTGCCCAACGTGAGCGCTCGCTGTTCCCGGGTCGAAGAACTGGCGCGGCCCGAGGGCTATGCCCAGATCACGTCCCGGGCCTTTGCCGAACTGGTGGATTTCATCCGCCTGACCCGCAACCTGATTGCCCCGACCGGCCGCTGGCTAGCGATGAAAGGGGTCTATCCGGCCGACGAGATCGCTCGCCTGGACGCCGCCGACCTGGGGGTCAAGGTAGAAGCGGTGCATCCCCTCAGCGTGCCGGAGGTGGAAGGCGAACGCCACGTGGTGATCATCGTGCCGACCAGCGTCCCCGTCACGGCGTAACATGGCGCGCTGCATCATCGATCATTTCAACGTCATTCAACTGCGCCGATCCGGCGATTACAGGGAGTAAAGCACCCATGCGCGTGCTGGCCATCACGAACCAGAAGGGCGGTGTCGGCAAGACGACCACCAGCGTGAACCTTTCTGCCTGCCTGGCGGCCCAGGGCCAGCGGGTGCTGATGATCGACCTGGATCCCCAGGGCAACGCCACCACTGGCAGCGGCATCTTCAAGCGCGAGGCCCTTCCTTCGGTGTATCAGATGCTGATCGGCAATGCGACCCTGGACCAGGTGCGCATTAAAACCGAGTTCGGCTACGACGTGCTGCCGGCCAACCGGGAGTTGGCCGGCGCCGAGGTGGAGTTGATCGAAATCGACCAGCGCGAGACCCGTCTCAAGGCCGAACTGGCCAAGGTCGCCGACGACTACGATTACGTGCTGATCGACTGCCCGCCGGCCCTCAACCTGCTTACGGTGAACGGCCTGGTGGCCTCCAACGCAGTGATCATCCCGATGCAGTGCGAGTACTACGCTCTGGAAGGCCTGACCGACCTGGTCACCACCCTGCGCAAGGTACGCGCCAACCTCAACCCGGGGCTGGAGATCGAGGGTCTGCTGCGCACCATGTACAACCCCCAGAGTACCCTCACCCAGCAGGTCTCGGGGGAACTGGAAAGTCACTTCGGTGAGAAGGTCTACGCCACCCTCATCCCCCGCAACGTACGCCTGGCCGAGGCGCCGTCCTACGGCAAGCCGGTGATTGCCTTCGACCGGGCTTCGCGGGGCGCCCAGGCCTATATGTCCTTGGCCGAGGAAATGCTCGCGCGTCATGCCCAGGGCACCGGCCAGGGACCGTCCGGTCTGCAGTGAGCGGGACGGCAGCGCTGTCAGTGGGGTCCGCCGGATCCGATCACAACGAATTCAAGGAAAACAACGCGTCATGAAACAAAAGGGATTGGGTCGCGGGCTGGATGCCCTGCTGGCGGGTGAGCCTGCTGCCAACAAGGACGTGCAGCGTAGCCTCAAGGTCACCCTGATGCTGCCGGGTAAGTACCAGCCGCGCACACGCATGGATAGCGAGTCGTTGCAGGAGCTGGCGGCCTCGATCAAGGCGCAGGGGATCATGCAGCCGATCCTGGTGCGGCCGATCCGCGACCCTCTGGGCGACAAGTACGAGATCGTTGCTGGCGAGCGGCGCTGGCGTGCCTCCCAACTGGCCGGCCTGTCCGAGGTGCCGGTGCTGATCCGGGAAATTCCCGACGAAGCTGCCCTGGCCATGGCGCTGATCGAGAACATCCAGCGTGAGAACCTCAATCCGCTCGAAGAAGCCATGGGTTTGCAACGCCTGGTGGACGAGTTCGGCCTGACCCACCAGCAGGCGGCCGATGCTGTGGGTCGTTCCCGCCCGGCAGCGTCGAATCTGTTGCGCCTGTTGCAACTGCCAGCGCCGATCCAGGATCTGCTGCTGGAGAGCCAGATCGACATGGGCCACGCCCGCGCGCTGTTGCCCTTGCCCACCCAGGTACAGCTATCTCTGGCCCAGCGCGTCGCCAGCAAGGGTCTGTCGGTACGTGAAACCGAAAAACTCGCCCAACTGGCGCTGCAACCCCCCAAGGAACCCGAGCCGCGCAAGGTGGACCGGGACCTGCTGCGTCTCGAAGAAGAGCTGTCCGACGTGTTGGGCGCCCGGGTCGAGATCCGGGCCAATAAGAAAGGCACCGGCAAGGTGCATATCGCTTTCGATTCCCTGGAAGAGTTGGACGGCCTGCTCGGGCGTTTGCGTTAATTCAGCCAGGAGTTGCGCTCAGCGAGAAGGGCCGTTCGGCAATATGTTCCAGCCTATGCCGAACGTTGCCCAAATTGCGAATAACGTAAGGCGTTCGGATAGGCAAAATCCAGCACCAGAGAGGGGCGGCGCCTTCTTATTGCAGCGCACCAACATTGACGTAATAACGATCACGTCTTATAGTAGACCGTCTTTGTGGCGACCGCAGGTCAAGGTGCGCCCAGCAGCCATGCCCGGGCGGGGAGTGCCCAGAGCTGGCCGAGCGGATGCAAGGTTCCCGATGGGTTTGCAGCAGGTGAGAAAAAGGCGGCAAGCGTGTTTCGGGTAATTTTTCTGCAGCTGGCGATAGCAACTGTGACAGCGGTCCTCTGTGGCTGGTTCGTCGGAATCCGTGGTGCGGTTTCGGCGGCGTTGGGGGCAGCCGCCTACGTGGTGCCAACCCTGCTCTTCGCCGTCCGTCTGGCCGTTTCCGCGCAAAAGCGTGCGCCTAGCGCCGCCGGGTTCTTTTTCGGCGAATTCGTCAAGATAGCCGCAACGATCGGATTATTGGCGCTCGCCGCCAAGACCTACGGGGATGTGCATTGGCCCACCCTGTTGATTGGTCTGGTGGTGGTGCTGCAAGCGAATTTCTTGGCTTTTTGGAAGACGTCCTGATATGGCAACCGGTCACGAAGCACATGCCCCCACCGCGGGCGAATACATCGTCCACCACCTTACCCAGCTGAACACCACGGGTCATCCCCAGCAGTCGGTCATCGACTTCTCGGTGATAAACCTCGATACGGTCTTTTTCTCCGTCCTGATGGGCGTGCTCGGCCTGTTCGTGATGTGGCGTGTCGCCAAGAGCGTGACTTCCGGCGTGCCGGGTCGCCTCCAGGCCGCCGTGGAAATTGTCCTTGAAATGGTCAACAACCAGGCCAAGGGCATCGTCCACAGCGAAGAGTCGCGTAAGTTCGTGGCGCCCCTGGCCCTGACCGTGTTCGTCTGGATCTTCCTGATGAACTCGATGGACTTCCTGCCGGTGGACCTGTTGCCGAAGATTTGGGCGGCGGCTTCCGGTGATGAGCATGCGTTCCTGCGCGTCGTTCCCACCGCCGACCTGAACGGTACCCTTGGCATGTCCGTCGGCGTACTGCTGGTCTGCCTCTGGTACAACATCAAGATCAAGGGCCTGGGCGGTTGGGTGCACGAATTGTTCACCGCGCCGTTCGGTAGCCACCCGGTTCTCTACCCGATCAACTTCGCCATGCAGATGATCGAGTTCCTGGCCAAGACCGTTTCCCACGGCATGCGACTGTTCGGCAACATGTACGCCGGCGAACTGGTGTTCATGTTGATCGCCCTGATGGGCGCCGCTTGGGCCGGTACCGCTACCGGGGCTGCCCTGTGGGTCGGCCACGTGGTTGCCGGGACCGTCTGGGCCATCTTCCACATCCTGATCGTTGCCCTGCAGGCCTTCATCTTCATGATGCTGACCCTGGTGTACATCGGTCAGGCACACGAATCCCACTAAAAGCGACGGGCAACCCCAGGTTGCCCGTTTCTTTCGGTGATCGATAACCCCCTTTTTGTTTTCAACCTTTAACCCACTTTAAGGAGTCGTCATGGAACACATCCTCGGTTTTGTTGCTCTCGCCGCCGGTCTGATCATTGGTCTGGGTGCTATCGGTGCCTGTATCGGTATTGGCATCATGGGCTCCAAGTACCTGGAAGCGTCCGCCCGTCAGCCCGAACTGATGAACGAGCTGCAAACCAAGATGTTCCTGCTGGCCGGTCTGATCGACGCCGCCTTCCTGATCGGTGTCGGTATCGCGATGATGTTCGCCTTCGCCAACCCGTTCGTGCTCAAGTAATCCCGGACTTCCCCTTCCCGTATCAATTCATAGGGAGTTGAAGCCGTGAATCTGAACGCAACGCTGTTCGCCCAGCTCGTTGTGTTCTTCATTTTGGCGTGGTTCACGATGAAATTCGTGTGGCCGCCCATCGTGAAGGCACTCGACGAGCGTGCGAAAAAAATCGCCGACGGCCTGGCCGCCGCCGAGCGCGGTAAGCATGATCTTGAGCTTGCCACCAAGCGCTCCTCGGACGCCCTGCGCGAAGGCAAGGAAAAGGCCTCCGAACTGATCGCTCAAGCCGACAAGCGCGGCCAGCAGATCGTCGAGGAAGCCAAGGAAGCCGCGAAGGCCGAGGCGGAGAAGATCATCGCCGCTGCCCGTGCTGAAGTCGCTCAGGAAGTCGTCCGTGCCAAGGAAGAGCTGCGTGCCCGTGTGGCCGAGCTGGCCGTGGCGGGTGCTGGCAAGATCCTGCGTCGTGAAATCGACGCCAAGGCTCATGCCGACATCGTGGCGGCTATCCAGAAGGACCTGTAACGCGTATGGCTGAAAACGTCACCATCGCCCGTCCGTACGCCGAGGCGGTTTTCCGCCTCGCGCGGGATGCCAAGGCTCTCGCCGCCTGGTCGGAGCGCCTCAAGGCGCTCTACCTTGCTGCGCAGAATCCGGACATGGCCGAGGTGTTCTCCAACCCGAGCCTGTCCTCTGAACAGCGCGTGCAAGTGACGCTGGCGGTGGTGGGTGAGGAAAAGAACGCCGAATTCGCGAACTTTGTCCGGGCGCTTGCCGAAAACGAGCGCCTCGCCGTCCTTCCGCAAATTTACGAGCTCTACGAGCAACTCAAGAGCACCGAGGAAGGGGTCAAGGAGGCTGTGATTCACAGCGCCTTCCCCCTGGATGATGGCCAGCTCAAGCAACTGGTCGCCCACCTCGAGTCCCATTTCAAATCCAAGCTGACCGCCCGCGTTGAAGTCGATCCCGAACTGATCGGCGGTATCAAGGCCGTGGTGGGCGACGAGGTGCTCGACGCCTCCGTTCGCGGCAAGCTGGATGTTATGGCCACGGCGCTCAAGAGCTAGGAGATTTCCATGCAGCTGAATCCTTCTGAAATCAGCGAACTGATTAAAAGCAAGATCCAGGGCCTGAACGTTGGCGCTGAGACCCGCACCCAGGGCGTGATCGTGTCCGTGTCCGACGGCATCTGCCGCGTGCACGGCCTGGCCGACGCCCAGCAGGGCGAAATGATCGAACTGCCGGGTGACACCTTCGGTATGGCGCTCAACCTCGAGCGCGATTCCGTCGGCGTCGTGGTGCTGGGTGAGTACGAGCACATCAAGGAAGGCGACATTGCCAAGTGCACCGGCCGCATCCTGGAAGTGCCCGTGGGTCCCGAAATGCTCGGTCGCGTGGTCAACGCGCTGGGTCAGCCGATCGATGGCAAGGGTCCCCTGAACAACAAGCTGACCGACAAGATCGAAAAGGTCGCGCCGGGCGTGATCTGGCGTAAGTCCGTGTCCCAGCCGGTGCAGACCGGTATCAAGGCGATCGACGCCATGGTGCCCGTCGGCCGTGGTCAGCGCGAACTGATCATTGGTGACCGTCAGACCGGTAAGACCGCCGTTGCCGTGGATTCCATCATCGCCCAGAAGGGCCAGAACATGATGTGTATCTACGTGGCGGTAGGCCAGAAGGCCTCCACCATCGCCAACGTGGTGCGCAAGCTCGAAGAGCACGGCGCCCTGGAATACACCATCGTGGTTGCCGCCACCGCTTCCGAGTCCGCCGCGATGCAGTTCATCGCACCGTACTCTGGCTGCACCATGGGTGAGTACTTCCGCGACCGCGGCCAAGACGCCCTGATCATCTATGACGATCTGACCAAGCAAGCCTGGGCCTATCGCCAGATCTCCTTGCTGCTGCGCCGTCCTCCCGGCCGTGAAGCTTACCCGGGCGACGTGTTCTACCTGCACTCCCGTCTGCTCGAGCGCGCTTCCCGCGTTTCCGAAGAGTACGTCGAGAAGTTCACCAACGGCGAGGTCAAGGGCAAGACCGGTTCGCTGACCGCCCTGCCGGTGATCGAAACCCAAGCCGGTGACGTGTCCGCCTTCGTGCCGACCAACGTGATCTCCATCACCGACGGTCAGATCTTCCTGGAAACCGACCTGTTCAACGCCGGTATCCGTCCCGCCATCAACGCCGGTATCTCCGTGTCCCGCGTCGGTGGTGCTGCTCAGACCAAGCTGATCAAGAAACTGTCCGGCGGTATCCGTACCGACTTGGCCCAGTACCGCGAACTCGCGGCCTTTGCTCAGTTCGCCTCCGACCTGGACGAAGCCACCCGCAAGCAGCTGGAGCGTGGTCGTCGTACCGTGGAAGTGCTGAAGCAGCTGCAGTACGCGCCGATGAACATCGCCGACATGGCGGTGACCCTGTTTGCCGTGACTCGCGGCCACATGGATGAAATCGACGTCAAGCGCGTGCTCGAGTTCGAAAAGAGCCTGCACAGCTTCGTCCGCCAAAAGTACGCCGATCTGGTGTCCAAGATGGAGACGACCAAGGATCTGGATTCCGAAGGCGAGAAGCAACTCGTCGCCGCCATCCAGGAATTCAAGGCCGCCTGGGTCTAATCCGTCGAGGAGAGCGTAATGGCTGGCGGCAAGGAAATCCGCAACAAGATCAAGAGCGTCGAAAACACGCGCAAGATCACCAAGGCCATGGAGATGGTGGCCGCCTCGAAGATGCGCAAGGCGCAGGAACGCATGCGTCAGTCGCGTCCGTACGGCGAGAAGATCCGGCGCGTCGCCGCCCACCTCTCCCACGCGATCACCGAGTACAAGCATCCCTTCCTGATCAACCGCGATGGGGCCAAGAAAGTCGGCCTCATCGTGGTGACCTCCGATAAGGGCTTGTGCGGCGGGCTGAACTCCAACGTGCTGCGTGCCGTCCTTCTGAAAATGAAGGAATGGGACGAAAGCGGCGTTGCCGTTCAAGCCACCGCCATCGGCAACAAAGGCCTGGGCTTTATGCAGCGGGCCGGTGTCGAAGTGGTGTCCCAAGTGATTGGCCTGGGGGATACCCCCCACCTGGAAAAGCTGATCGGCCCGGTCAAGGTGCAGCTCGACGCATTTAACGAAGGCAAGATCGACCGCCTGTACATCGCCTACAACCGCTTCGTGAACACCATGAAGCAGGAGCCGGTGGTGGAACAGCTGTTGCCGTTGTCCGACGATACCGTCGGCACCGAGTCGACCCGCTGGGATTATGTGTACGAGCCTGACGCCAAGTCCGTCATCGACGAACTGCTGGTGCGCTACGTGGAAGCACTGATCTACCAATCGGTAGCAGAGAACATGGCTTCCGAGCAGAGCGCCCGGATGGTGGCGATGAAGGCGGCATCCGACAACGCCAAAACGGTGATTGGCGAGCTGAAACTGGTCTACAACAAGACCCGTCAGGCTGCCATTACCAAAGAGCTGTCGGAGATCGTCAGCGGGGCTGCGGCCGTTTAACGGTTTATTGGTTTAAGGGAAAAGACGATGAGTCAAGGTGCAATCGTTCAGTGCATCGGCGCGGTGGTGGATATCCAGTTCCCCCGTGACGCGATGCCCAAGGTCTATGACGCCCTGATGCTCGACGCCTCTGCCGAGCATGAGAACGTCGAGAAGGGCCTTACCTTTGAAGTGCAGCAGGAACTCGGTGACGGCGTGGTGCGTACCATCGCGCTGGGCTCCACCGACGGCCTGCGTCGTGGCATGCCGGTGAACAACACCGGTAAGGGGATCGCCGTGCCCGTGGGCCACGGTACCCTCGGCCGCATCATGGACGTGCTGGGTCGTCCCATCGACGAAGCCGGCCCGATCGAAGCCGACGAACTGCGGGTTATTCACCAGAAGGCCCCCGAGTTCAAGGATCTCTCCCCCTCCGTGGACCTGCTCGAAACCGGCATCAAGGTGATCGACCTGGTCTGTCCGTTCGCCAAGGGCGGTAAGGTGGGCCTGTTCGGTGGCGCCGGTGTGGGCAAGACCGTGAACATGATGGAGCTGATCAACAACATCGCCAAACAGCACTCCGGCCTGTCCGTGTTTGCTGGCGTGGGTGAGCGTACCCGTGAGGGCAACGACTTCTACCACGAGATGAAGGACTCCAACGTGCTGGACAAGGTGTCCATGGTGTTCGGTCAGATGAACGAGCCCCCGGGCAACCGTCTACGCGTGGCGCTGACCGGCCTGACCATGGCCGAGCGCTTCCGCGACGAAGGCCGGGACATCCTGTTCTTCGTGGACAACATCTACCGCTACACTCTGGCCGGTACCGAAGTGTCCGCCCTGCTGGGCCGGATGCCGTCTGCCGTGGGTTACCAGCCCACCCTGGCTGAGGAAATGGGCCGTCTGCAGGAGCGCATCACCTCCACCAAGACCGGTTCCATCACCTCCATTCAGGCCGTGTATGTGCCCGCGGATGACTTGACCGACCCGTCCCCCGCGACCACCTTCCTCCACCTGGACTCCACTGTGGTGCTGTCCCGTGACATCGCCGCCCTGGGTATCTACCCGGCTGTGGATCCGCTCGACTCCACCTCCCGTCAGCTCGATCCGCTGATCGTGGGTGAAGAGCACTACAGCGTGGCCCGTCAGGTGCAGATGACCCTTCAGCGTTATAAGGAACTGCGCGACATCATCGCGATTCTGGGTATGGACGAACTGTCTCCCGAAGACAAGCAGTCCGTGGCCCGGGCGCGTAAGATCCAGCGTTTCCTGTCCCAGCCGTTCCACGTGGCCGAAGTGTTCACCGGCTCCCCCGGCAAGTACGTGCCGCTCAAGGAAACGATCAAGGGTTTCAAGATGATCGTTACCGGCGAGTGCGACCACCTGCCCGAGCAGGCCTTCTACATGGTCGGCACCATCGAGGAAGCCTTCGAAAAGGCCAAGACCCTGCAGTAATCCTGCACGGACGCAACCGACCTGCCTCCCGCTCCCGGAGCATGACTCCGGTGAGCCGGGTGGGCGAGAGGACAGACTATGGCATTGAGAGTTCACGTTGACGTCGTCAGCGCCGAAGAGCAGATCTACTCCGGCGAGGCGGAATACGTGGTGCTTCCCGGCGAAGCCGGCGAACTGGGTATCTGGCCGCGGCATACGCCGCTGCTGACCCGGATCAAGCCGGGCGCGGTCCGCATCAAGGTGCCGGACGGCGAAGCCGAGGTGATCTACGTCTCCGGTGGCATGCTCGAAGTTCAGCCCAACATGGTCACCGTTCTGGCCGACACCGCCATCCGCGGTGCCGATCTGGACGAAGCCAAGGCGCTGGAAGCCAAGAAGGCAGCCGAAGAAGCCCTGCAAAATCGCAGTGGCAACATCGACTACGCCAAGGCCGAGTCCGAGCTGGCCGAAGCTGTGGCCCAGCTGGCGACCATCGAGAAGCTGCGCAAGCGGCGCGCGCACTAAGGCTTCGGCCCCACCGGTCGCAGGTTTTAAAGCACCAAAGAAAAAGGCAGCCTTCCAGGCTGCCTTTTTTTATCCAAAAACTTCTGATGTGTTGAAGTGCTGCTAGGTGCTGTGGCGGGACTGCTCGCCCAGACGTTGCAGGCGCTTTTCCAGGCGTGCCAGATCGTCGCGCAGACGATCAACGGCGCTGCCGAATTCCTGCACGGCCTGACGCGATGGCACCATTCCTCGCTCTTCAACCAGATATTCGGCACCGTTGGCGAGTAGCCGGCGGCCGGCATCCTGCTGCCAGCGCCAAGCCATGGCGGCCCACAGGCTCAGGCGCCGGGCCGGGATATCGCCAAGCAGCCGTGCCATATCAGCTTCGCCGTCCCAGCGCAGATGGCGGAAAACGAAGCCAAGGGTTTCGGCCAGATCGGCTGCCCCGCTGACCTGCACACGTCCAAGAACCGCCTCCAAGCCGCTACCTGGCAAGGCTCCAAGAGCTTCCATCGGCAGGCACAGGGTCACATCGACCGGGATGTCGGGAAGACTGGTCACGAGCAGGCCATCGCTTCCGATGGCAAAGGGAAAGCGTAGCGCGGCCGCGCTGCCACTCCCCTGGGCACCGATCACCACCTGGGCGTGGCGCCCGGCAAACGGGCGCAGCCGCTGCGCCGCCCAGCCCGTTTGCACCAAGAGATGGTTGGCGACGGTGACGAACAGATGGCCCGACGATTTCCCCGCGCCCCGGGGCAGGGGCAGGGCGGGGAAACGGGCGAACACGGGAGCAATCACCGTTTCAAGCACGGTGCGCGGGGAAGGGAAGGTGCTGCCGGAGCTCATGGGAAGGGCGTGGTTCAGTCCAGTTGCTGGATCCCGGCAACACGCCAGCCATCATTGCCGCTGGCGGCCTTGACCAAGTGCCAGACCTCGTCGAACGCTGTCGGCGGCGCATCCTTCTCTTCGCGCAGCAAGCCGTAGTAACGCACGCTGGCGATGTGGCGAGCCCCTTCGCTGGCGACTTCGAGCAGGCTGGCGTGCAGCTGCACGATATCGGTCGTCTGGCTGGCACCTCCCCGTTCGGCGAGCTGGGCGTTGATCACGGTGAACATTTCCGGAGTCAGGAAGTCACGGATCTCGTCGATATGGCCAGCGTCGTTGGCCGCTTGAAGGCGGACGAAATTGCGTTTGGCCACCTCAAGGAAACCGGCAGCGTCGAAATCGGCGGGGATGCGGGCCGTTGTTTCTTGCACGCCCGGCGCATTGCCGACATTCGGGTTCGGCTCGCCCGTGGCGCCGCCCGGTGTAGAGGCCATCGGTTCGGGCATCGGATTGTAGGAGGGACCGCCAACCCCGGCGTACTGCAGCGGCTCGGCATTGGCGGGCGTGGCCCGGCGCGCGAAGATGAGGCGGAAGACAAAGACAGCAGCCATCACCAGCAGGGCGATCATCAGGAAGTTGGCAACGCCTTCACCCATACCGAAATGCGACAGCAGGGCGGCAATGCCGAGGCCTGCGGCCAGACCAGCGATGGGTCCAAGCCAGTTGCGCTTGGGTGCTGCAGCTGCGGGCGCCGGTGCCGGCTGATTGGGGGAGGCCTGGGTGGGGGCTTTTTGCGGCGCACTCGGCGCTGCAGAGGGCGCCTGGGCGGGCGACGTCGGGGTGGCCTGCCGCTGCATGCCGTAGGATTTGCCGCCTCCCAGACGCTTGGCTTCGGCAACGGGGCTCACCGCGACCACGGCGATGGCGGCGGTGGCGATGACAAAAGACTTGAAGAAGGAACGGCGGGCCACTAGGGTCTCCTTTGATGACAATGTGCCCCGACTAGACCATCAAACCGGTGCTTCATCAGTAACGATTGGTATCACGGCTTACGCAGTGTGACGGTGGGGGCTTAGAAACGGTAGCCGATGTGCAGCGCCACCACGCCGAGGGTGAGGTTGTGGTACTCAACCTTGTCGAAGCCGACGCCTTCCATGATGCCCTTCAGGGTTTCCTGGTCAGGATGCATGCGGATCGACTCGGCCAGGTAGCGGTAGCTGTCGGCATCGTTGGTGACCACCTGGCCGACCCGCGGAATGACCTGGAATGAATAGAAATCGTAGAGGGGGGCCACCGGCTCCCACACCTTGGAGAACTCCAGCACCATCACCTTGCCACCGGGCTTGATGACCCGGCGCATTTCGGCCAGGGCCCGGTCCTTGTGGGTCATGTTGCGCAGGCCGAAGGCCACGGTGACCACGTTGAAATACTGGTCGGGGAAAGGCAGGGCCTCGGCATCGCACTGCACGGCCGGCACGATCTGACCCCGGTCGGTGAGGCGGTCGCGGCCGACGCCGAGCATCGAGGCGTTGATGTCGGAGAGCCACACCTGGCCGCTCGGGCCGACCCGCTTGGCGAAGGCGAGGGACAGATCGCCGGTGCCGCCGGCCACGTCGAGCACCCGATCCCCGGCCTTGACGCCGCTCTTGCCGATGGTAAAGGCCTTCCACAGCCGGTGGAGGCCAGCGGACATGAGGTCGTTCATCACGTCGTAGCGGGTGGCTACGGAATCGAATACTCCGGCGACACGCTTGGCCTTTTCGTTCTCGGCAACCTGTTGGTAGCCGAAGTGGGTGGTGCTGGGGGAGGAGTCGGTTTCGCGCATGGCAATGCTTTCGCTGTGGTACGGCGGCGGAATGAGAAGGGCGGACGGAGGGGCCTGGGGTTTAGCTCTTGCAGCCGCAGCTGCCCGAACCGCACCCGCTGCCACTGGGCGCAGCACTGGGGGGCTGGGGGTCCCGGGAGAGGCCGGCGGCGTCGAGCTTGGCCAGGTAGTCGGCCCACCAAGTCTCGTAGTTCATCCCGAGTTCGTGCAGGTAGTCCCACGAATACAAGCCGCTGTCGTGGCCGTCGGAAAAGACGGGCTTGAGCGCATAGCTGCCGACCGGCTCGACCCGTTCCACCGCTACATCGCGCTTGTTGGCCTGGAGCTTTTCCTGACCGGGGCCGTGGCCGCGCACTTCAGCCGAAGGCGAATAGACGCGCAGGTATTCGTAGGGCAACGAGAAGGAACGGCCATCATCAAAGGCGATTTCCAGCACCCGGGATTTCTGGTGCAAGGTGATGGCGGTGGGCAGAGGGGTGTCTTTGGTCAGTCCGGCCATGGCAAGCTCACGGAAAATGCGGCAACGACCCGGCGGTAGGGCGTGCCAGGGCGCCTATCTTAGCGCAAAGCACCCCCCTTTCCGCGCAAAACCATGTAAGGTCCGGCCTCCAGGCGCATTGTCATGAATCTGTCACGGGTCTTTAATAGACTGGCCGCCAATTCTTAATGTGCTAATCGAGTGCCCGTCATGCCCGCCAACATTCTCGTGGTCGAAGACGAACCGGCTATCCAGGAACTGATTGCCGCCAACCTCCAGCATGCTGGCCACCACGTGCTCCGCGCCGACGATGCCGAAGTCGCCAGCCGCCTGGTTCGCGACGCCCTTCCCGACGTGGTGCTGCTCGACTGGATGCTGCCCGGCCAGTCGGGTATCCAGTTCGCCCGCAAGCTGCGCGCCGAAGAGCGGACCCGGGACGTGCCGATCATCATGCTCACAGCCCGCAGCGACGAGCAGGACAAGATCCTTGGCCTGGAAACCGGCGCCGACGACTACATCACCAAGCCGTTCTCGCCGCGGGAGCTTGTTGCACGTATCAAGGCCGTACTGCGCCGGCGCGCCCCGCAGATGACCGAGGATTCGGTGGAAGTGGGCGGTCTCAAGCTCGATCCTGCCACCCACCGCGTCACCGGCAACGGTCGGCCGGTGGATCTCGGACCCACCGAATTCCGCCTGCTGCACTTCTTCATGACCCATCCGGAGCGGGTGCACAGCCGCACCCAACTGCTCGACCAGGTATGGGGTGACCACGTTTTCGTCGAGGAGCGCACGGTGGACGTGCATATCCGCCGCCTGCGCAGTGCCCTGGAGCCTAGCGGCAACGAGGGATTGGTGCAGACCGTGCGCGGCAGCGGCTACCGTTTTTCTGCCCAACAGGATTAAGGCCGCACCGCCGTGAAAACCCTGTGGATCGGCGCCGTACTTACGGCCCTCCTGCTGGCGGCCGTGGGCGCCGGGGTGGGTATCTTCCTTGGCACCACCCGGGCCGTGGAAGTCGTCCTGGCCCTCACCGTCCTGCTCGGCCTGCATCACCTCCACCAGTTGCACAAGTTGATGGCCTGGCTGAAGGGGTCTCTGGATACTCCGGTCCCCGAGGGCGCTGGAATCTGGGACAAGGTGTTCGCCGGTCTGCACCGCAGAGTGCGTATCCGGGTTGAACAGCAGCAGGCCCTGAGCAACGCCCTGGAGCGTTTCCGCCGTGCCGGCGAAGCCTTGCCCGACGGGGTCGTGATCCTCTCCCAACATCGCCAGATCGAGGGCATGAACACCAAGGCGGCGGCTTTCCTCGGCCTCAATCTGCGCAGCGACGTGGGCCAGACCATCACCAACCTGCTGCGCCAGCCGGATTTTGTCGCTTATCTGGACGGCGGCCAGTTCGGCGAGCCGCTAATCCTGCGCAACGTCCGCGCCGACGGCGTCTGCCTGCAGATCCAGGTGATCCCGTACGCCGGTGAGCGGCAGCTTCTGCTGGTGCGCGATGTGACCCAGCTGGAGCGGCTGGAGACCATGCGCCGCGATTTCGTCGCCAACGTCTCCCACGAACTGAAAACGCCCCTGACCGTGGTGGCCGGTTTCATTGAAACCCTCCAGGACCTGCATGACAGCCTCAGCCCGGAACAGGTCGAGCATTACCTGAGTCTGGCCCACGACCAGTCGATCCGCATGCAGCACCTGATTGCCGACCTGCTCACCCTGTCGGCCCTGGAGACCAGCGGCAGCAGCGCCGAAACCGAACTGGTGGAGGTGGCTCCCCTGCTCGAAGCCGTCCGGGCCGACTCCCTGGCCTTGTCCAGCGGACGTCACGAGGTGACGCTGGAAATGGACGGGCCGGCACGCATCCTCGGCGTGGCCAGCGAACTGCGCAGCGCCTTCGGCAACCTGGCCTCGAACGCGGTGCGCTATACCCCGGAGGGTGGACGGATCAGCCTGCGCTGGCAACGGCGACCCGATGGCGCCGCCTTCGTGGTGGCCGATACCGGCATCGGTATCCCGCCCCAGCACATTCCCCGCCTGACCGAACGCTTCTACCGGGTGGACCGGGGGCGTTCTCGGGAGTCGGGCGGCACCGGCCTTGGCCTAGCCATCGTCAAACACGTGTTGACCCGGCACCAGGGCCGGCTGGAGGTGGAGAGCGAGCCGGGCAAGGGCAGTACTTTCACCGCCTATTTCCCCGCCACCCGCTTTCCTTCCGCGCTCGACGAAACTGCCCGCGCCGTGGCCTGAGTCGGTGTCGCCAGGCGTTTCCCCGGCGCAGCGAGAAACCTAGCGCGGCACGGACCTGCTATCCGGCCGGGACGAAACTGACCCGCTCGAAATCCACCCCTTGCTCCAGACGCCGGGTGAGCCTGACCCGCCTGTGTCCATCGCTCACTACCTCCAGCTGGCGTCCGTTTACGTACCAACCGCGGGGGATCACCAGCGAGGCTTCCTGGCCCACTGTGGGCATGCCCGGCAGCAGGAAGGCCGGGTGGTATGCCTCGTCCTTGCCCCCCGCCAGGTCCGGGCGTACCGCTGCCGCCAGCGGTAGTCCGGGCAGGATGGCGATCCCCAGCACCACCCCGCCCTCCCGGTCCTCCATCAACCAGGTGGCGCGGCCGAGCAGGCATTGGCTGCCATCGGGCGGTATTACGGCCACCAGCTGGTTGTGGGTCAGGCGCAGTCCGGCCCGGCTGCGGCCCAGGCGAAACCCGGTGGCCGACTGGTTGATCACCTGCCATGTTTCGACGGCTTGGGTCTGATGGGCGTGGACGATCTCCAGGTCGGTTGCCGGATCGACCTGATGGCGAAAGACATAGAGGCGTTCGAAGGACTCCCGGGAATAAATCGTCGTCGGCTGGGCAAACGGGCGGCCGTGCAAAAAATGGTAGATGGCCTCGACCCCGCTGCAGACCCGGGCGGTTCCGCTCCCCGCCCAGCGGCGGTAACGGCGCGGTGCCGCAGTGAGAGACCAGGGGCGGCTGAGTTGGCCAACCAGATGGGCGCAGCGGTCGGCGGCCATGTCTTCCCCCAGGCCGAGTTGTGCGGGGTGCTCCCGGTGGGCCAGTTGGGCCTGGGTGTGCTGCAACTGGGCGGTTAGGCTCCCCGTCTCCAGACGACGCAGGTCCGCCTGGTTGGTAGCCGCGACCGGGTGCAGGCCGGCGTCATCGAGCAGGTTCACGGCAAAGCGGGGCGGCGTAGCGGCGTCCACGGGTAGGAGCTGCACCAGCGGAGCCCAACGGGAGGCCAGGCGGCGGACGAAGCGCAGCGCTTTGAGGTCCAGGGCGTAGGGGGTGGCCAGGTCGAGGAGCAACGCTTCCACGTAGGTCGCCGCAGCCTGGGTCGAGCCGCTGCCCGGGTTCAGCGGGTCCTCCACCGGCAGGTTGGCCACGCCCCATTCCTCGGCACTGGCGTAGTAGCCGTGCAGATCGAGCCACAGCCCGGCGCCGGCTTCCCGTCGTGCCCGGTAATGGTCATACAGGGCGTGGGCGATGCAGTGCAGGCAGCGCTGCAGGATCAGGGCCAGTTGTTCCGGGGGAAACGGTTCTTCCCGGGGCACCAGCTGGGCGCAATGGGCGTAGGCCCCGGCCAGGCGCCGCCAATCCTCGACTACCCGGACGAAGGCTGCGTTTTCCCGATCGCCCAGAGGGACGGCCCGCTCGGTGAAGGTCCGGGCGGTTTCTTCCTGTACGTAGGAGCAGACCAGCCGGGTTTGCTCGAGCAGGAGCAGGTAGTCGACCGGGGGCAGCGGATGCAGGCGCAGACTGTCGAGCAGCAGGGACAGCGCGTTGCGGGCCTCGATCGGGTTGGCCAGCGGTAAGCGGGCCAGGTAGGCGAGACCCGCCTCAAGATGCGGGATGGCGGGCGGGGTCGGTGGGGTCGCCGCGGGATAGGAAAGGGCACTAGTCACGGCGAGGGCCCCTGGCGATCAAAGAGGGGCGAGGTCCCGCAGTTCGGCCAGCAAGGCGTCGCGCAGGGTACTGTCGGCCACCACGGGGCGGCTGGCCGGGTGGACGCCATCGGTGCGCGGGGCGGCCCAGATCGCCCCGGGAAAGGTCGGGTCGTCGCGCCAGCGGGGAATGATGTGCCAGTGCACATGGGGCACCATGTTGCCGAGGCTGGCCAGGTTGATCTTGTCCGGCGCGTAGAGGCGGCGTACCACCCGCTCGCAGGCCCAGACCACGGTCATCAGGCGCTGCCGCTCGGCGTCCGTCAGATCGCTCATTTCCCCGCAGTGGCGGTTCCAGATTACGCGCAGAAAACCGGGGTAGTCCGGCTCCTCGGCGCGGATGATGCGCAGCGTCTGGCCTTCCAGCAACAACGGCCCGCCCGTGCTGGTGCAGAGGGGGCAGTCCGGAAGGGGGGCAACGGCGGTCATGCGGTACTCCTGTTGAGAATGGGGCGCGGCCAAGCATTCCGTCCCCGCACGACGACGCCAGACGGACGAGGCCTGGGCGGTATCGGTGGAGACGGTGTCAGAGGATTTCTACGCCCGGGCCAGGGGCGCAACAAGGGAATTCGTCACGGTTGTCCAGGCGCCTCCGGGACCCGGCGACGCCGCCGGACCATCAGGCCAGCTGCACCGCCGCCAGTTCGCAGTCCTGGCCCGAGGCGAGAATGCTTTCCAGACGCCATTGGTGGCGCGCACTCCCCCCGGCGGCGGAAGGCTGCACGTCGGCGATGCGGCCGCGCCGGTACACCCCCCGGGGCAGCAACAGAGCCGGGGTGTGGTGGTGGTCGATCCGCAGGGCGGGGTGCGTCTCGCCGGCGTCGGCAAAGCGGGCCTGAACCCCGACGACCGGGCCGTCAAAGCGGCGCACCTTGATCGCCAGCCCGCCGCCGAGCGGCACCAGCAGACTGGAGATGCGGCCGAGCTGAAAGCGGCCCGCCGCATCGGCCAGCGCTACCAGCTGGTCGTGGAACAGTCGTTCCGGAGGCTGGGGGTGAAACAGGCGCCAGGCATCGTCGCTCCGTTCGGTGATGCCCCATTCGCCCGCATCGGGAATTTTGGGGGCTTCCCGGGCCGTGGTGGTGCCGAACACCACCAGCCGGTCGAATTCGGTACGGGTATGCACCTGCTGACCATCGCCCGGGGCCAGCTGACCCAGGTGCCAGGCCAGAGCGGAAAAGGCCGTGGCCAGCCGGGCCTGGCCGATTACGGGTTCGGGGACATAGGCCCGGGCCAGGCCGCGCTGGGACCAGGGGGGGCGCAGGTGGTCGAGCAGGCGGCTGCATTCTTCTGCCGTCAGGCCCTCGCCCAGACCCAGATCGGCGGGAGGATGGCCTTCCTTGAGGCGGCTCTTGAGGCGGCGCAGATGGTCGGCCAGGGCTGTCGTGTCCAGCGCCCGCAGGGCGGTTTTGTCGGCCACGTCGCCGCTGGACTGTTTGCGCAGACCTCGGTCGGCTTTGAGATCGAGGACGAAGACAGGCAGCTCCCCGTCGGGCAGGGGGGTGACCAGGGCCAGCTTGGCCAGGCGTCGCGCCCAGCGCTGGGTCAGGCGTTGATCGCGGAAGCTTTGGGAGGCCGGCTTGGCCATGTCGATCAGCACGGTGGCGGCGTAGTGGCGCAGGGGGCCAATGCTCCGTCCCTTGCGATCGGGCCAGGCCTGGGCGGCCACGCCGGCCGCCTCGGCGGCGGCAAAATCGGCATGCAGGCTGCGCCACAGGCCGGCGGGGGGTTCGGTACGGGCGAGCAGGGCCAGTTGCAAGGCCTGGCTGCGGTAGTACAGGGCCCGTTCAAAGGCCATCGCCGGCTCGAACGCCTCGCCCGGCGTGGTGGAACGGGAGGGGGCGCCGTTGCCCGCCAGGTGGCGCCAGGCTGCGGCGCTTTCCGTCAGCAGTCGCAAGGTCTGGCCGAGCAGGGTGGCTTCGGTTTCGGCGTAGGGCAGGGGGCGGCCACGCAAGCGCTTTTCCACCTCTTCCAGGACCAGGGCCAGGGGTTCTTCCGCTGCCTGCAACGGGGCCAGCTGGGCCAGGCCGGCGAAGGGCTGGGCTGCCAGGGTGGTGGCGTAGGGCACCAGTCGCTCCAGGGTGGCCAGAGGGTCGGCCAGAGGCAGGTTGGCCAGATAGGTCGCCGCGGCCTGGGGGGTCGGCAGGTGAAGCACGGACATTGGGTGGGCCTCCGTGGCGGTCGCGGTGGGGATTCGAAGTGTGAAATATTTCACACAAATAAACGTTGTGATTGTGCCGCGTCCTGGTGCCCGCTGCCAAGGGCCGCCCCGACTGGGCCGGCGTATGGGACTTCAGGCTCGGTCGACGGGTAGGGCCGAAAAAAAGGGGCATCCATCTGGATGCCCCGGGAACCGCTTAGTTCCATGCCGCGCTTACAGCAGCACCCGCTCGATGCCGCCCTGGTTGGCCTTCTGCACGTAGTCGGCCATCCAGTTGTCGCCCAGGTTGGCCTTGGCCATCTCGACCACGATGTAGTCGGCGTCCAGGTTGGCGTCGTCCCGGTAGCGGTGCAGACCTTGCAGGCACGACGGGCAGGAGGTGAGGATCTTCACCTTGGCATTGGCATCGTCGCCGCGCAGGGCGGCGGCGCCCTTCTCGATCTCTTCCTGCTTGCGGAAGCGCACCTGGGTGGACACGTCCGGGCGGGACACCGCCAGGGTGCCGGATTCGCCGCAGCAGCGGTCGTTGAGGGGCACCGGGGCGCCCATCAGCGATTCGAGCACCTTGGCCGAGGCGTGGGTCTTCATCGGCGTGTGGCAGGGCTCGTGGTACATGTACTTCACCCCGCCCAGCCCCTCGGCCTTGACGCCTTTTTCCATCAGGTACTCGTGGATGTCGAGCAGGCGGCAGCCGGGGAAGATCTTCTCGAACTCGTACTTCTGCAGCTGATCCATGCAGGTGCCGCAGGAGACGATCACCGTCTTGATGTCCAGGTAGTTGAGGGTGTTGGCCATGCGGTGGAACAGCACCCGGTTGTCGGTGGTGATCTTCTGGCCCTTGTCCTCCTCGCCGGCAGCGGTCTGTGGGTAGCCGCAGCACAGGTAGCCCGGGGGCAGCACCGTGGTGGCACCGACCTCGTAGAGCATGGCTTGCGTCGCCAGACCGACCTGGGAGAACAGGCGCTCCGAGCCGCAGCCGGGGAAGTAGAACACCGCATCGGATTCCTCGGTGGTCTTCTTCGGGTTGCGGATCACCGGGATCACCGCATCGTCCTCGATGTCGAGCAGCGCCCGGGAGGTGCGCTTGGGCAGGTTGCCCGGCATCGGCTTGTTGATGAAGTGGATTACCTGGGCCTTGATCGGCGCGGTGCCCAGGGTGGCGGGCGGGTGCTTGAGCTGGTCCTGGATCAGCCCCAGGGACTTGGCCACCTTGTGGGCCAGGTTCTGGGCCTTGTAGCCGATGTCCATCATGCCGACGCGCATCGCCTTGATGGTGGCCGGGTCCTTGATGGTGAGGAAGGCCATGGCCAGGGCCTTGCCCGGGTCGGTGCGCTTCTTGCCCTGTTTGCGCAGGAAGTTGCGCATGGCCACCGACACGTCGCCGAAGTCGATGTCCACCGGGCAGGGCTTCACGCAGCGGTGGCAGATGGTGCAGTGGTCGGCCACGTCGTTGAACTCGTCGAAGTGCGCCAGGGACACGCCGCGCCGGGTCTGCTCCTCGTAGAGGAAGGCCTCGATCAGCAGGCCGGTGCCGAGGATCTTGTTGCGCGGCGAGTAGAGCAGGTTGGCCCGGGGCACGTGGGTCGAGCACACTGGCTTGCACTTACCGCAGCGCAGGCAGTCCTTGATCATGTTGGCGACGCCGCCGATCTCGGACTTCTCCATGATCAGCGACTCGTGGCCGATCAGGTTGAACGACGGGGTATAAGCGTTCACCAGGTTGCCGCCGGGCAACAGCTTGCCCTTGTTGAAGCGGCCTTCCGGGTCCACCTTGGCCTTGTAGTCGCGGAACGGCTGCATCTCCGCGTCGGTCAGGTAGTCGAGCTTGGTGATGCCGATGCCGTGCTCGCCGGAGATCACCCCGCCCAGGCTGCGGGCCAGGGCCATGATGCGGTCCACCGCCGCGTTGGCGGTCTGCAGCATGGCGTAGTGGTCCGAGTTCACCGGGATGTTGGTGTGTACGTTGCCGTCGCCGGCGTGCATGTGCAGGGCGACGAAGACCCGGCCGCGCAGCACGGCCTTCTGGGCCTCTTCCATCTTTTCCAGGGTCGGCCGGTAGACGTTGCCGTCGAAGATGGTTTCCAGGGGGCGCTTCAGCTCCTTCTTCCACGACACCCGCACCGAATAGTCCTGCAGGCGGTGGAACAGGGTCGGGTTGGCGGCCCGGTTGGTCAGCTCGCCGGCGTTGATGCCGAACTCGGCGAAGCGGGCCTCGGCCTCGGCCAGGGGCAGGTCCAGGTTGGCCAGCAGCCATTCCCAGCGGGCGCGCACCTGGGCCACGTGCTCCAGGGCCGCCTCGCGCCGGTCGCCGATCAGCACGTCCTTGTCCAGGGCCGAGTCGCCGGCGTTGACCGGCAGGTCGCCCTGCAGGAACTCGGTCAGGGCGTCGCACAGCTCCAGCTTGTTCTGGATCGACAGTTCGATGTTGATGCGCTCGATGCCGTCGCAGTAATCGCCCATGCGCGGCAGGGGGATCACCACGTCCTCGTTCACCTTGAAGGCGTTGGTGTGCTTGGAGATGGCGGCAGTGCGCGAGCGGTCGAGCCAGAACTTCTTGCGCAGCTCGGGCGAGACGGCGATGAAGCCCTCGGCGCCGCGCAGGTTGCACATCTTCACCACTTCCGAGGCGGCGGCCATCACCGCGGCCTCGTCGTGGCCCACCAGGTCGCCGATCAGCACCATCTTCGGCCGGCCGTGGCGCTTGGCCTTGGTGGCGTAGCCCACCGCCTTCACGTAGCGCTCGTCCAGGTGCTCCAGGCCCGCCAGCAGCACGCCGGACTGGGCGCCGGCGCCGCCCGGCTTGAAGTAGTCGGTGATCTCGACGATGGAAGGCACGGCCTCGCGCACCTGGCCGAAGAACTCCAGGCAGACGGTGCGGGTGACCGGCGGCATCTTGTGCAGCACCCAGCGGGCGGCGACGATGATGCCGTCGGTGCCTTCCTTCTGCACCCCGGGCAGGCCGGACAGGAACTTGTCGGTGACGTCCTTGCCCAGGCCGACCTTGCGGAACTTCTGGCCGGGGATCTCGAGCAGCTCCTCGCCCAGCAGGGTCTTGCCTTCCGCGTCGTAGCGACGCAGACGGAAGGTGGCCAGCTCCTGGTCGTGGATCTTCGACATGTTGTGGTTGAGCCGCTCCACCTCCAGCCAGTTGCCGTCGGGGGTGACCATCTTCCACCAGGCCAGGTTGTCGAGGGCGGTGCCCCACAGCACGGCCTTCTTGCCGCCGGCGTTCATGGCGATGTTGCCGCCGATGCAGGACGCGTCCGCCGAGGTCGGGTCGCAGGCGAACACCAGCTCCGCATCCTCGGCCCGTTCCATGACGCGGCGGGTGACCACGCCGGCGCCGGTGCGCACCGTGGCGACCTTGTGGTCGACGCCCGGCAGTTCCACGTGTTCCACCGGGCCCATGTCGATCAGCTTCTCGGTGTTGATCACCACCGAGTAGGGCGACAGGGGCACGGCGCCGCCGGTATAGCCGGTGCCGCCGCCACGGGGAATGATGGTCAGGCCCAGGGCGATGCAGTCGCGCACCAGGGGGCCGATTTCTTCCTCGGTGTCCGGGTAGAGGACGACGAAGGGGTATTCGACGCGCCAGTCGGTGGCGTCCGTCACATGGGACACCCGGGCCAGGCCGTCGAAGGCGATGTTGTCGCGGCGGGTGTGGCGGGACAGGGACTTGAGGGCCTTCTTGCGCAGCTCGCCGGTCTTGTCGAACCACTGCTCGAAGCGGTCCACCGCTTCACCGGCGGCCACCACCAGCTTGCGCACCTTCTCGGAGCGGGCCGGGTCTTCGGCCTCGGTGGCGCGGCGGCGCTTTTCCACCTCGCGCAGACGGTGGCGCAGGGCGTCCACCAGGGCCTTGCTGCGCCCCGGGTTGCCGAGCATGTCGTCCTGCAGATAGGGGTTGCGGGTGACCACCCACACGTCGCCGAGGACTTCGTAGAGCATCCGGGCGGAACGGCCGGTAACCCGCTCGCTGCGGAGTTCTTCGACGATCTGCCAGTTTTCCTCGCCGAGCAGGCGAATGATGATCTCGCGATCGGAAAACGACGTGTAGTTGTAGGGGATTTCGCGCAGGCGTGCAGTCATGGAGAGGTGAGGCGTTTGCCGCAGTCCTTAAAAACAGAATTTTACAGTATTGCGCTGCGGAAAACCGTGGCGCAACGCCGGACGCTGCGGGCAAAGCCCCTATCCATCATGGGGTTAAGCGGGGCGATGGGGCGCTGCTGGTGGCTCGCTACGTGGGCTCAATGGACCAACCAGCCGGCGCCGGCGGCCAGCACGCCGTAGCGGGCGGCTTTGCCGACGGCCATGTACAGGGCGCAGGGCAGCCAGTGCAGGCGCAGCCAGCCGGCGGCCAGACACAGGGCGTCGCCTACCAACGGCGCCCAAGCCAGCAGCAGGCTGGGGCTCCCCCAGCGCTGAACTTGGGCGAACAGGGCGGGGGAAATCGGCCCTTGGCCACTGCTCAGTTTTTCCCAGCGGCTGCCATGGGGCAGGGCCCGCCCTGCCGCATAGGAGGTCATGCCGCCCAGGGTGTTGCCCAGGGTGGTCAGGAGTAGGGCCGGCACCAGGGTATCCGGGTGGGCATAGAGGAACGCAAAGAAGAGAGCTTCCGAGCCGAGGGGCAGCAACGTGGCGGCGAGAAACGCGGCGACGAACAGGCTGGCCAGTCCGGCCTCGATACTCCACAGCTGCGGTTGCAGCCAGACGGGAAGCCAGCTGGGCAAATCGATCATAATTTGCGCTTGCGGCGCGCAGGGCGCCCGGAGGGAACGTTCCGCATGGACGGGGTGGGGGGGCCGCGTGCTACCCTTGCATGCTTCCCAAGCCCAATGAAACCGGCATCGGGACGCATCGGGACGACTTCTGCCCCGGTTGGTCTGCCGGCCACCGCCATGCACCATCCCCACGATTATCTCGAAAAAATCCTCAACGCTCAGGTCTACGACGTAGCTGTTGAGACCCCCCTGGATTTCGCTTCCAACCTGTCGGCCCGCCTCGGCAACCGTTTCCTGCTCAAGCGCGAGGACATGCAGCCGGTGTTCTCGTTCAAGCTGCGCGGCGCCTACAACAAGATCGCCAACCTGACGCCGGCCCAGCTCAAGCGCGGGGTGATCTGCGCCTCGGCCGGTAACCACGCCCAGGGCGTGGCCCTGTCGGCAGCCAAGATCGGCTGCCGGGCGGTGATCGTCATGCCCACCACCACGCCCCAGATCAAGGTGCAAGCGGTGGCGGCCCGGGGCGGCGAGGTGGTGCTGGCCGGGGAATCCTTCGACGAGGCCTATGCCCATGCCGTGGAGCTGGAAAAGGCCCAGCAGCTGACCTTCGTCCATCCCTTCGACGATCCCTACGTGATCGCCGGCCAGGGCACCATCGGCATGGAGATCCTGCGCCAGCATTCGCGCCACGACGGGCCGATCCACGCCATCTTCTGCGCCATCGGCGGTGGCGGCCTGGCCGCCGGGGTGGCAGCCTACGTGAAGCGGGTGCGCCCCGACATCAAGATCATCGGCGTGGAAACCTTCGACGCCGACGCCATGAAGCGCTCCATCGCCGCTGGCAAGCGGGTGCGCCTGGACAGCGTGGGCCTGTTCGCCGACGGCACGGCCGTGAAATTCGTCGGCGAGGAAACCTTCCGCCTGTGCCGGGAATATCTGGACGAGGTGGTGCTGGTGGACACCGACGCCATCTGCGCCGCGATCAAGGATGTCTTTGAGGACACCCGCTCGATCCTCGAACCCTCCGGCGCCCTGGCCTTGGCTGGTGCCAAGGAATACGCCAAGCGCCACAAGCTCAAGGGCCAGACCCTGGTGGCGGTGGCCTCCGGCGCCAACACCAACTTCGACCGCCTGCGCTTCGTCGCCGAGCGGGCCGAGGTGGGCGAGCAGCGTGAGGCGGTGCTGGCCGTGACCCTGCCGGAGAAGCCCGGCAGCTACAAGAAGTTCGTCTCCCTGATCGGCTCGCGCAACATCACCGAGTTCAACTACCGCTACAACGACAAGTCCGAAGCCCACGTCTTCGTCGGCCTGCAGGTGGCCAGCCGGGCCGAGTCGCTGAAGCTGGTGGAACTGCTGCAAAAGAATGGCTACGCCACCCTGGACCTGACCGACGACGAGATGGCCAAGCTGCACATCCGTCACCTGGTCGGCGGTCACGCGCCCAACGTGCAGAACGAGATCCTCTACCGCTTCGAATTCCCCGAGCGGCCGGGCGCTCTGATGAACTTCCTCAACAAGATGAGCGCCGGCTGGAACATCAGCCTGTTCCACTACCGCAACCACGGCGCCGATTACGGCCGAGTGCTGGTGGGCATGCAGGTGCCGCCGGAGGAGATCGGCGCCTTCAACCAGTTCCTCGACCAGCTCGGTTACCAGTACTGGGACGAGAGCGAGAATCCGGCCTACAAGCTGTTCCTCAGCTGAGCCGGCGATTGCGGCGGGGCCCGGGATCGGCCCCGGCCAAACCCTAGGCGGGGCGGGCATCTCCAGGCAGGCTTCCCGGAGATCAAGGACTGGCGCGGCGTTCCAAGGTGCATGCCTGAAGAACAACGCTGGGCGCGGGGTTTGCGCCGGTCGGTTTTTAGGCGGTCGGATTGTGGTGGATCGCAGCGGCGCGTGGCGAATCCGCCGGGCTACACCGGCTTCGTCGAGTTCAGTCGAACTCGACGAAGCCCGATTCGGTCACCAGGCCCATCAGCGGCGCGTCGTGGGGTTCCGGGTGGATGGTGTCCACCCGTTGGAAGTCGAAGCCCACCCCCAGGGTCACCACCGGGTGGCCGATGGCGGCCAGCCGCGCCAGGGTGCGGTCGAAGAAGCCGCCGCCGTAGCCGAGGCGAAAGCCCGCCCCATCCACCGCGTTGACCGGGATCAGCAGCACGTCGGGCAGCACCAGTTCGCCCTCGCAGGGCGTGGGAATGCCGTAGCGGTCCGGCACGAGCCGGGTGTCCGGCGTCCACGGCCGGAAGGCCAGGGGCTCGCCGGGGGCCACCACCACCGGCAGGCAGGCATGGCCGCCCTGGGCCAGCCAGGTGCGGATCGCCGGGCGGATGTCCGGTTCATTCTGCACCGGCCAGCAAAAGCCGATGGTCTTGGCCCGGCCGTCGGGAAAAAAGGCGAAGAAATCGGCGGAGAAGCGCGCCGTCAAATGTGCGCGCAAGGCGGCGGAACGCTGCCCCACATCGGTCGGCGCCAGGGCTTCGCGCCGGGCGATCATGTCCTGGCGCAGCCGTTTGCGCGCTGCGGCGCGGGCCTCTGCACCGTCTGGCGGCGCTCCTGTCATCCTGCCGGCATCCCCTGCGTTCACCGTGTTATCCTCGATCGATCCCGTCTGTCCGTACCAGCCGCTCCCGGGCCTGCCTGCCCCCAGCGGCCCGGTCCGCCCGCACTTTTCTGCAGCCTATCACATGCCGTCTCGTCGTCTTTCCCCCCGTTCCGCCCGTCTTTCCCCCCTCACCGCGGCCGTCCGGCTCTCCCTCGCCCTGACCCTGGCGCCGCTGGTGTGCAGCACCGCCCTGGCTCAGAGCGACGACGACCGCCTGCTTGCCGCCAAGGACGCCGCCCGCCTCGGCGACCGGGGCCGGCTGACTGCCCTGGCCGCCGACCTGCAGGGCAGCGACCTGGGGGCCTACCCCGCCTATTGGCTGCTCTCGGCCAGCCTAAAGCGCCCCAATGAGGTGGACGACAACGCCATCCGCGCCTTCCTCGCCCGGGAAGAGGGCACTTACCTGGCCGACAAGCTGCGCGGCGAATGGCTCAAACAACTCGGTCGCTACGGCCGTTGGGCGGTGTTCGATGGCGAATACCCGAAGCTCGTTCAAGGCGATCCGGAACTGAACTGCTACGCCCTGCAATCCCGCCTGGCCCGCGGCGAGGCCACCGCCCTGGACGACGCTCGCGCCCTGTGGCTGACCCAGCTGGACGTGCCCGAGGGCTGCCTGCCGGTGTTCAACGCCCTGGTCGCCCAGGGCAAAGTCGGCACCAGCGACGTCTGGGCCCGGGTGCGTCGCCAGGTCGAGACCGGCAAGGCCGGCGCCGCGCGCAACACCACCCAGTACCTGCCCGAGGGCCAGACCCCGGCCGCCAAACTGTTCGACCTGGTGCTCGACAAGCCCCTGCCTTACCTGGTCAAGCAACCTGCCAACGCCCTGGACAACCGTACCAACCGGGAACTGGCGGTGCTGGCCATCGGCCGCATCGCCAAGAACGACCCGGCCATGGCCGCCGAGCAGCTGGAACGCCTCGGCGCCCGCCTCAGCCCCGAGGACCGGGCCTACGCCTGGGCCTACACCGGCTGGCAGGCCGCCTTCCGCCTGATGCCGGAAGCCCTGGGCTACTACCGCAAGGCCGATGCCGCCCAGGGCGGCCGGCAGGTCGCCGCGCCGCAGGTGTCCGACGACACCCTGGCCTTCCGCACTCGGGCCGCCCTGCGCGCCCAGGACTGGGGCGAGGTGCTGCGCAGCATCGAGGCCATGGGCCCCACCCAGGCCGCCCAGCCGGAATGGGTGTACTGGCTCGGTCGGGCGAAGAAGGCCGGCGGCCAGCTGGAAGCGGCCAATGCCCTGTTCACTCGGCTGTCCGGCCAGACCCATTTCTACGGCACTCTGGCCGACGAGGAGCTGGGGCGCAGCGTCGCCGTACCGCCCAAGGCCAAGGTACCGAGCGCCGAGGAGCTGGCCAAGGCCGCGGCCAACCCGTCCTTCCGCCGCGCCCTGGCGCTCAACCGTCTGGGCCTGCGCACCGAGGCCGTGCGCGAATGGAACTGGGGCACCCGGGGCCTGGCCGACCGGGACCTGCTGGCCGCCGCCGAAGTGGCACGCCGCGCCGAGTTCTACGACCGGGCCATTTATGCCGCGGAAAAGACCCGGGGCGAGCATGACTATTCCCTGCGCTACCTGGCACCCTACGCCGAGCAGGTGCGCCCTGCCGCCCGCTCCGTGCAGCTCGACGAGGCCTGGGTGTACGGCCTGATGCGCCAGGAATCGCGCTTCGTCTCCAACGCCAAGTCGGCGGTGGGTGCCTCCGGCCTGATGCAGCTGATGCCGGCCACCGCTCGCTGGGTAGCCAAGAAGGTCGGCCTGAACGACTACCACCCGGGCCGGGTCACCGACACCGAGGTGAATTTGATGCTTGGCACCTCCTACCTGCGTCTGGTCAAGGAAAGCCTCGACAACCATCCGGTGCTGGCCACCGCCGCCTACAACGCCGGCCCGGGGCGGGCGCGCAAGTGGAAGGACATCAAGCCCCTGGAAGGGGCGGTGTACGCCGAAACCATTCCCTTCTCCGAGACCCGCGATTACGTCAAGAAAGTGATGAACAACGCGGTCTATTACGGTGCCTTGTTCACCGGTACGCCGCCGTCGTTAAAACGCCTGCTCGGCACCGTGGCGGCACGGGGCGGCAGCGACGCGAGCCTGCTGGAAAAGGGCGAGGAACTGCCGTAAATCGGCGAAAAACGGGGCCCGGGGCCGAAAACCCCGGGTTTTGGCGTAAAATGCCAGAGTAAAGACGCTCCCGGACGGCGCGGCCCTGGCCTGGCCCGTCCCCTTCCCTCCAAACGACGGTGTTGCACCCATGGCGATGAACAAGATTCTGGTAATCGGCGGTAGCGGTTTCGTTGGCACTCACCTGGCCAACCAGCTCGTGGAACGGAACGTTTCGGTGGTGGTGCCGACCCGCCGCCGCGAGCGCACCAAGCAGCTGATCCTGCTGCCCGCCGTGGACATGATCCAGGCCGACGTCTTCGATGAAGCCGCCCTGGTGCGCCTGATGGAGGGGGTCGATGCGGTGGTGAACCTGGTCGGCGTGCTGCACAGCGACCCGGCCCTGCCCTACGGCCCGGCCTTCAAGCGCGCCCACGTGGATCTGCCCCGGATCATCGTTTCCGCCTGCAAGAAGGCCGGCGTACGCCGCCTGGTGCACATGAGCGCCCTCAAGGCTGCCGCCGACGCGCCTTCCGAATACCTGCGTTCCAAGGCCGCCGGCGAAGCCATCGTCCTGGCCGCCCAGGGCGAGCTGGACGTGACCGTGTTCCGCCCCTCGGTGATCTTCGGCCGCGGCGATGCCTTCCTCAACATGTTCGCCCGCCTGCTCAAGACCTTCCCGGTGATGCCCCTGGGCGGTGCCAACGCCCGCTTCCAGCCGGTCTGGGTCGAAGACGTGGCCCGCGCCTTCATCGCCTGCCTGGAAGACGAATCCACCTTCGGCCGTGCCTACGACCTGGCCGGTCCGCGGGTCTACAGCCTGCGCCAGATCGTCGAGTACGTCGGCCAGCTGACCGGCCATCGCCGCCGCGTGGTGGCCCTGTCCGACGGCTGGGCCTACCTGCAGGCTGGCCTGATGACCCTGTTGCCCAAGCCGCCCCTGTCCCCGGACAACCTGCGTTCCATGGAAACCGACAGCGTGTATGGCAACGACAGCCTCAAGCCGGCCGCCTGGAACCCGGAATACCTGGAAGCGGTGGCGCCCACTTACCTGGGCCGCCACCAGCCCAAGCTGCGCCTCGACGTGTTCCGCGCCCACGCCGGGCGTTGATTCCGCCGCAACGCGCTTGCCGCCGGAGCATGGTTTCGGCGGCAAGGCGGCGCCCGCTGCAAGGCCCTCCCGCGAGGGCCTTTTTCCTTTGACCCGCGCCATTTCGTCCGGAGCAACGGTATGGAGATGAAGACCTACATCGTCGGCGGTGCCGTGCGCGACCGTCTGCTCGGCCGTCCGGTCAACGACCGGGACTACGTGGTGGTCGGGGCTTCCCCCGAGGCCATGGTGGCCCGCGGCTTTCTTCCCGTCGGGCGGGATTTTCCGGTCTTTCTCCATCCGAAAAGCAAGGAAGAGTATGCGCTCGCTCGCACCGAGCGCAAGACGGGGCGCGGCTATCACGGCTTTGCCTTTTACGCGGCGGAAGACGTCACCCTGGAAGAGGACCTGGCCCGGCGCGACCTGACCATCAACGCCATGGCCGAGGAAGTGGGCGGCGACGGGACGGTGGTGGACCCCTACGGTGGCCAAGCCGACCTGGCCGCCAAGGTGCTGCGCCACGTCGGCCCGGCCTTCGCCGAGGACCCGGTGCGCATCCTGCGCCTGGCCCGCTTCGCCGCCCGCTTCGCCGATTTCACCGTGGCGCCGGAAACCCTGGCCCTGATGCGCGCCATGGTGGACGACGGCGAAGCCGACCATCTGGTGCCCGAGCGGGTCTGGCAGGAGATCTCCCGGGGGCTGATGGAGCCGGCGCCGTCGCGCATGCTCCAGGTGCTGCGCGAGTGCGGCGCCCTGGCCCGGCTGGCGCCGGAGATCGACGCCCTGTTCGGCGTGCCGCAGCGCCACGAATTCCACCCGGAAGGCGACGTGGCCGCCCACCTGCTGCTGGTCATCGACCGGGCGGCGGCCCGGGGCGAGCCCCTGCCGGTGCGCTTTGCCGCCCTGTGCCACGACCTGGGCAAGGGCACCACCCCGGCCGAGTACCTGCCGCGCCACCACGGTCACGAGGAGCGCGGCGTGCCGTTGGTGGAGGCCCTGTGCGCCCGCTGGAAGGTGCCGACCGACTGCCGCGACCTGGCGCGCCTGTGCACCCGCTACCACGGCACCATCCACCGGGCCGCCGGGCGCGATGAGCACCTCACCCCGTCCACCTTCGTCAAGGTGCTGGAGCATTGCGACGCGTTCCGTCGCCCGGAGCGCTTCGTCCTGCTGCTGGCCGCCTGCGCCTGCGACGCCCAGGGCCGGCTGGGCCACGGCAACGATCCCTATCCGGCGACGGCGTTGTGGCAACGGGCCCTGGCCGCGGCGGCGGCCGTCGATGGCGGCGCCATCGCCCGGTTGTGCCAGCAGGCGGGCAAGCCGGCCACCATCCCGGCGCGGCTGCACGAGGCCCGGGTCGCCGCCGTGGCCCAGGCGTTGGCCGCGGCGGGTTAACGACTCCGGGGTCAGCGGCCAGCGATCACCCGGTTTAACCGCTACCCGATGAAAGTCCGCGCCCCTGGCCGATCTTCAGGCATTGGCTGCGGAAAGCAAGCATTGGCGCGGGTTTCCACGGACATGCCGCGGAGATCAAGGAGGGGCGCGCCTTTCCACGTGGTGGGCTGGGCCGGTCCACACCCGAGGCGGGGGCGGCGTGCCTGCCTGTCCCCGGGGCTTATTCCAGGGCCCGGGTCTTGGCGCGCAGGGCCTCGACCCGTTGTTCGGCCTGCTGGACGTCGGCCTTGAGCCGGTCCTGGCGCTGGAAGTAGGTTTCACGCAGGCGGGAGCCGCCGCCCCGGTTGCCGACCCGCTCGCCGGGCAAGGGCTCCTCCCCGTCTTTCTGGCGCTGCCGGGCGGCCTCCAGCTCCCGTTCGGCGGCCTTCATCTGGTCGTAAGCGGCATCGAAGCGCTCCTGGCGGCGCTGGATCTGCTCGACTTCGGCCTTTTCCCGCTCCAACTGCTGGCGGACCTGCTGGCGGGCGGCTTCCGCCTCCTGGGGCGAGGCCTCATCCGCCGGAGCGATCTTCTCCACCTGTCGGGCGCCCGGCGGCACCGTATCGGCAAACACCGTGCGCCCGTCCGGGGCGATGTAGCGGTACATCTGGGCGCTGGCCGGGGCGGCACCCAGGGCCAGCAGCAGGGCGAGGAGGAGGACAGGGGGGGAGGGCGATCGGGTCATGGCAGTGGGGGTCCCGCCAGCGTGGCCGGCACTACAACAGGCGCAGCACCAGGCTGAGCAATAGGGACAGCAGTAAGGTCGTGGTAAACGGGAAATGGTAGGCTCGTCCGCGCAGCACCACCCTCACGTCCCCGGGCAGGCGCCCCAGGGGCAGACGCCGGGCCAGGGCCGGATTCAGCACGCCGATGACGAGAACGGCCAGTCCCAATGCAATAATCCACTTCAACATGAAGAAAAACCAGTAACCGAAGCCGCCATTTAACCACGCCGCTCCGGTGTTTTCTGGCTGGACCCGCGCACCGCCGCCGGGCCGCGGCCAGCCTCTCCTGCGGCGCCCTGCCGGCGCCCCCTGGATCGACCCTATGACCCCCAAACTGGAAATCATCACGCGCATTCCGCCCAGCGGCATGGCGCGCAAGCCTGTTCCGCTGCTGTTCGTGCACGGCGCCTTTATCGGCGCTTGGTGTTGGGACGAATATTTCTTGCCCTGGTTTGCCGCCCAGGGCTATACGGTGCATGCCGTGTCGCTGCGCGGCCACGGCGAGAGTGAAGGCCACGACCACCTGGACTGGTGGAGCATCGGCGACTACGTGCGCGACGTGCGCTTCGTCGCCGCCGGCATGGAGCGCCCACCGGTGCTGATCGGCCACTCCATGGGCGGGTTCGTGGTGCAGAAGTGCCTCGAATACGCCAAGGACGAACCCTGGCCGGCGGCGGCCTTGCTGGCCTCGGTGCCGCCCCAGGGGCTGGCCGCCAGCACCATGCACCTGGCGGTGGCGCGTCCGGACCTGTTCGGTGAGATCAACCGCTACATGGCCGGGCATGCCACCCACCCGGACCTGCTCGCCGAGGTGCTGTTTGCCCAGCCGGTGGCCGCCGAGCGCTTGGAGCGCTATTACGGCCTGATGCAGGGCGAATCGGCTCGGGCGCTGTGGGACATGAGCCTGTTCGACCTGCCCCGCTTGTATTCGATGGAAGTGCCGCCGCTGCTGGTGCTCGGGGCGGAAGAGGACCGCTTGATTCCTGCCGCCCAGGTACGGGCCACGGCGGCGGCCTACGATGTCCCCGCCCACATTTTCCCCGGCATGGGGCACGGCATGATGCTGGAAGCGGAGTGGCAGCAGGTGGCCGAACATCTGGCCGCCTGGCTGCACGCCCAGGGGCTGTAATCCGCCAGGCCCTGGATCGCCTGGCGCTCAGGCGGTGGTGTTGACGTTTTGGCCCAGGTTGGGCGGCAGATTGGGGCCGCCGGATTGGGGCAGGGCGTCGATCAGGGCCATGGCGCCTTGCTGCTCGATATCTAGGGCCTTTTTGAGCACGCTCAGCTGGGCTTGGTTGACCTGGTTGAGGGTGGTCATGGCCGTCGCGGTGGAGGCAATGCTGTTGATGTCCATGGAATTCCTTTATTCGGCGGGCGCGAAAACCACCTTATTATAGACGTCCCAGTCGCCGCCATCGGGTCGCCCTCCCGCCGGCGGCACGTCCATAAGGTTGTTCCATGATCGATGCCCTGCGCTACGGCCAAGACGCCGACGCCATTTCCCACGAAATCACCCGCCGCCTGATCGCCCTCGGCGCCGATTGGGCCGACCCGGCGCAAATGCGCGCCCTGGCCGAGGAAATGCTCTCCCCGACCACCCTGCACAAGATCCGCGAACAGGCGGGGGGCGGCGATCACCTGGCCCAGGCCAAGCTCGACCTGTTCGGCCTGTCCGGAATCATGCTCAAGTCCATGGAGCACAGTGCCGAGCAGGGCATCCTGGCCCATGGTAACGATGCCTGGAAGGCCTTCGCCAAGGCCCTGTGGCAGGTCAAGGACGGCCGCTAGGGCGGTGCCGCGGCCGGTTTAGAGGGCGGCCAGCCGGTCGTGGTGGGCAAAGCCCAGCAGCGGCGCGGCGAGGCCCCGGCCGCAGGCCAGTACCTTGAACAATTCCCCCATTTCCGCCGGCGAGGTCAGCTTGTGGACCGCGCTGGTCGCCTTGATCCGGGCGGTGCTGTCCGCCGGCAGGGCGTTGAGCCCATCGAGCAGGCCGCAGTCGTAGAGGAAGCCGGCCTGGCTGGTGTAGCCCAGCACGTCCAGGCCGCCGTTGTAGGCGGCCTCGGCCATGGCGGTGAAATCGACGTGGGCGGTGATGTCCTGTAGCCCGGGCAGGTAGAACGGGTCCGGGTGGGCGTGGTGACGGTAGTGGCACATCAGGGTGCCCCCCGTCCGGTCCGGGTGGTAGTACTCCCGCCCCGGAAAACCGTAGTCGAGCAGCAGCACCAGGCCGGCTTCCAGGCGCCGGCCCCATTCGCCCATCCAGGCTTCGGCGGCCAGGTTGATCTCCGACAGGTGACCCGGAGCGATGCGGTAGTCGCTGCCGACGCGGGCGGCTGCGCTGGCCAGGGAGGGCGAGGCCGGCCGGTCGGCGAAG
This sequence comes from Oryzomicrobium terrae, assembly GCF_008274805.1. Lineage (NCBI taxonomy): Bacteria > Pseudomonadati > Pseudomonadota > Betaproteobacteria > Rhodocyclales > Rhodocyclaceae > Oryzomicrobium > Oryzomicrobium terrae. The sequence continues at coordinate 3,477,325 of NZ_CP022579.1, read as the reverse complement.
ACGAAGCGGCCGTCGGCGGCCAGGGCGACGCCCCGCTCCTCCACGCCGTGCGCCGTCCAGTGCGCCAGTTGTACCGGCATGGCGTCGAGCACTTCATTACCGAGTACCACCCCGCGCCAGGTTTCGGGCAATCGGTCGAGCCACTGCACCCGGGGCAGCAGGTGTGGGGCGGCGGCGGCGATGGTGGCGTGCTGCCGGGCGGCCAGTTCGCCGGACACTTCCAGGATGGCGTAGGTCTCCGGCACGGCGCCCCGGGCTTCCAGGGCGAGCAGCAGGTCGGCGGCCAGGCGGCCACTGCCGCCGCCGGCTTCCAGCACTTGGGGGGCGCTCAGCGCCATCCCCTGGGCGACCTGATTGGCCAGGGCGTAGGCAAATAGGGGGGTCAGTTCCGGTGCGGTGACGAAATCGCCGGCGGCTCCGAATTTGTGCGCCCCGCCGGCGTAGTAGCCGAGGCGGGGGGCGTACAGCGCCGTTTCCATGAAGCGGGCGAAGGAAATCCAGCCGCCCTGGTCCTGGATCTGCTGGCGGATCTGGGCGACGAGGGCATCGCTGGCGGCTTGGGCGTCGGAGGAGGGCGGAGGCAAGGCCATGGGCTGGGGGAGGCGGGAAAGATTGCCGGAAATGAAGTGTGAAATATTTCCGCTTTTGTGAAATTTTTAACGGCGGTCCGCCGTCAGGAAAAGGCCGGAATCATCGGGCAATCCGTTAAAATTCGCAAACTTAGCGCAAAGTCTGGCAAAACACCGAGGGAGCGATGAACGAGCTGGCGGGCAAGGTGATTCTGGTGACCGGGGCTGCCCGGCGGGTGGGGCGGGCGATTGCCCGCAACCTGCACGGGGCCGGGGCGACGGTGGTGCTGCATTATCGCCACGCCGCCCAGGACGCCCAGGCCCTGACCGCCGAGTTCGAGTCCCTGCGCCACGGCTCGGCGGCCTGCTTGCAGGCCGACCTGCTCGATACGGCGCGGGTGCCCGACTTGATCGCGGCGGTGCTGGAACGCTTCGGTCGCCTCGACGGCCTGGTCAACAACGCCTCCAGTTTCTACCCCACCCCGGTCGGGGAGATCACCGAGGCGGCTTGGGATGACCTGGTCGGCAGCAACTTCAAGGCCCCCCTGTTTCTGACCCAGGCGGCGTGGCCCGCCCTCAAGGCGAGCCGGGGAGGCGTGGTGAACATCACCGATATCCATGCCGAGCGCCCGTTGGCCGGTTATCCCCTGTACTGTGCGGCCAAGGGAGCGCTGCTGACTCTGACCCGGGCGTTGGCGGTAGAGTTGGGGCCCGAGGTACGGGTCAATGCGGTGGCGCCGGGTCCCATCCTGTGGCCGGAAGGTGAGGATTTTCCGGCGGCGGAGCGCCAGGCCATCGTCGACCATACCCTGCTCAAGCGCGAGGGGAGCCCGGACGATATCGCCCGGGCGGTACGGTTTTTGTTGGCCGAGGCAAGCTATGTCACCGGCCAGGTGATCAATGTCGATGGTGGGCGCAGCGCCCATCTCTGACCCTGTTTTGGGCGGCGGGCCCGGTTCCGCCGCCGATGAAAGAAGCGGTATCGTGGATTTTTCGAATAATTTCCTGCGGCTCAAGAAGAAGCTCGAGGCCCAGGTCGGCCGGGCTATCGGCGATTACGCCATGATCGAGGACGGCGATACCGTGCTGGTGTGTCTGTCCGGCGGCAAGGACTCCTACACCCTGCTGTCGATCCTGATGGCCCTGCGCGAGCGGGCGCCGGTGGATTTCCGCCTGATCGCCATGAACCTGGACCAGAAGCAGCCGGGCTTTCCCGCCGAGGTGCTGCCCACCTACCTGGCCGGGTTGGGCATCGACTTCCGTATCGTCGAGGCCGACACCTACTCGGTGGTCAAGGAGAAGATCCCCGAAGGCAAGACCACCTGTTCCCTGTGCTCGCGGCTGCGCCGCGGCATCATCTACCGCACCGCCAAGGAGCTGGGCGCCAACAAGATCGCCCTGGGACACCACCGGGACGACATGGTGCATACCCTGTTCCTCAACCTGCTGTTCGGCGGCAAGCTCAAGGCCATGCCGCCCAAGCTGGTGACCGACGACGGCGCCCATGTGGTGATCCGTCCCCTGGCCTACTGCGCCGAGGCCGAGATTGCCCGCTTCGCCCGGGGTATGGGCTACCCGATCATCCCCTGCAACCTGTGCGGCTCCCAGGAGAACCTGCAGCGGCAGAAGATCCGCGAGATGATGGCCGACTGGGACCAGAAATTCCCCGGCCGCACCGAGGCGGTGCTGACGGCGTTGCAGAACGTGGTGCCGTCCCACCTGGCCGATAACAACCTGTTCGACTTCAAGGGCTTGCGCTTGGGCATGGACCCCGCCGATGCCGATGGCGGCGACCTGGCCTTCGACGCGCCGGAACTGCCTTCGATCGACCATGGCGCCTGGGCCCGAGCCGGCGGTATGGCTGGGGATGAGCAGGACAGCGTCGTGGCCGCAGGTTTTCCGTTGCCGGTGGTGACCCGGTGACATCCGCCGGCAACGTGGATTTTTGACAATCCGAGGTTTGCTACACTGGGTTGTCCCGCCGATTTCGGGAGGGATCGGGGGCAGCCTCATACCAATAACTCAACAAGGGATCAGTACATCATGGGGGTGGTAAGGGGATGGCAACAACGGGAGGGGCGCCATGAGTAGTCCGGCTGCGCTGGTATTGCACATCGACGTGGTGGGCGCGGCCCGGCTGGCAGGCAAGATCGGCCGGCTGGAGGCCCAGCACGCGGTGGACCGCTGCCTGAAGCGGGTGGAGCGTTCCGTCCTGGGGGCGGGGGGCACCGTCGGGCAGTGCGTGGCTGGCCAGATGGTGGCCGGTTTTCCCGCCGCCGAAGCGGCCTGGCAAGGCACTCTGGAGATGCTGGTGCGGGTCGAGGACCTGCCGCCGGTATCGGGAATCAAGCTCGACCTGCAACTTGGCCTCTGCGCCGGCCCGCTGGACGACGCGGCCGTTGTCGAGCGGGCGGGGCGTCTTGCCGATGTCTGCGTGCCTGGGCGGGTCGCCCTCGACAGCGGTACCCGGGCGCTGTTGAGCGCCGAGGAGCAGGAGCAGCTGGTCGAGGTGGCCGAGGTGCCCAGCGAACTGGCCCCGGTCTACGTCTTTGATCCGGAAGCGGGCGAGCCTGCGGCCAGCGCTTCACCCCTGGCTGCGACCACGGTTGCCGGCCTCAATGCCGCCAGCAGTCGCACCGCCGCCCCTCGTGCCGCAACCCCGAGCCCGGCTGCCAGCAGCGGGCGCTTTTGCGTGCGCTACCGGGGCAAGGCCTACCTGCTCGATTCGGGTTCGGTCGCCCTGATGATTGGCCGGGGCAATGGCAACGACGTGATCGTCGCCGACAGCAAGGTTTCGCGCAGCCATGCCCGCATCGAGCGGCGCGACGACGGCTACGTGCTGGTGGACCAGAGCACCAACGGCACCTACCTGGTGTTCGCCGGTGATCCGGAACTGTTCCTGCGCCGCGAGGAAATCGTCCTGCGTGGTGCCGGGCAACTGGCGTTTGGCCATTCCACCACCATTCCGGGAGTGGAGGTGGTGACCTTCGAGCACCTCTGAACGCCGTATCGAACCACGTAAAAGGGCCGGTCAGCTGACCGGCCCTTTTGCATGATGCGGCAGGGATGCGAAAGGCGGGATCAGCCCTTCAGGCAACCGCTCATGAATTTCTTGCGCTCGTCGCCCTTGAGCGCCTTGTCGCCGGCTTCCTTGTTGCAGGCCTTCATCTTTTCCTGCTGGGGGGTGGCCTTGGTGTCGGCCGCGGCGGTTTCGCCCTTGAGGCAGGAACTCATGAATTTCTTGCGTGCATCCCCCTTGAGCGCCTGTTCGCCGGCATCCTTGTTACAGGACTTCATGCGTTCCTGCTGTGGGGTGGGTTTCTTTTCCTCGGCCGCCAGAGCGGAGCCGGCGGCGAGGGTGGCGAAGGTCAGGGCAACAGCGGCAGCAATCGACTTCATGGCACTTCCTCCTGGTGGGGTAATGACGTCAGCCTAGCTTACAGGTCTTCGTCCAACAATTCACGCTGTTGGCGCTGAATGAATTCTTCCATGCTGTCGATGCCGCGCAGCTGCAGGATGGTGTTGCGCACCGCCGCTTCCAGCAGCACCGCCAGGTTGCGCCCGGCGGCCACGGGAATGATCACCTTGCGCACCGGTACCCCCAGGATGTCCTGGGTCTGGGCGTCCAGCGGCAGGCGCGGGCTTTCCACCCCGGCCACCGGTTTTTGCAGGTGCACGATCAGCTTCAGCTTCATCTTCCGCCGCGAGGCGGTCTCGCCGAAGATGGTGCGGATGTTGAGCAGCCCGAGGCCGCGCACTTCCAGGTAGTCCTTGAGCATCCCCGGGCAGCGACCCTCGATGGTGGTGGGGGCGATACGTGCCAGCTCCACCACGTCGTCGGCCACCAGGCCATGGCCACGGGAGATCAGCTCCAGGGCCAGTTCGCTCTTGCCAGCGCCGGAGTCGCCGGTGATCAGCACGCCCATGCCGAGCACGTCCATGAACACGCCATGCACCGCCACCGTGTCGGCCAGGCGGCGCGACAGGTAGATGCGCAGCAGGTCGATCACTGCCGAGCATGGCTTGGGCGTGGCGAACAGGGGCGTGCCGGTGGCCTCGCAGGCCTCCTGGATGGTGGGCAGGACTTCCAGTCCGTCGGCAATGATGATGGCGGGGGGGTGAGCGGCGATCAGGTCGTCCACCTGCTGTTTGAGGCGCTGGGGGGCGACCCGCAGCGACCATTCCCGCTCGGCCAGGCCGAACACCTGCAGGCGCTCCGGGTGGATCAGGTTGAGGTGGCCGACCACGTCGGCCCCGTAGTTGCCCCGTTCCTTGAGTTCGAGATGGCGCTTGGCGCCGCTGGCGGCAACCCAGGTCAGGTCGAGCTTGTCGCGGTGATCCTCAAACAGCTGCGCGATGCTGATCTGGCGCATGGGAGGCCCCGTGGATGAACAGGTCGCGCAGGGCGGCCGGATCGCTGCCGCTCGCCAGCTGCTCGCGGAAGCCCCGGTCGGAGAAGCGCTGGGCCAGTTCGGAGAGGATCTGCAGGTGCTGCTCGGTGGCCTGTTCCGGCACCAGGAGCACGAACACCAGGTTCACCGGTTTGCCGTCGGGCGCATCGAAGGGCACCGGCGCCGTCAGGCGCAGGAAGGCACCAACGGCTTCCTTGAGGCCCTTGATGCGGCCGTGGGGAATGGCGACACCCTGGCCGAGGCCGGTCGAACCGAGCTTTTCCCGGGCGAACAGGCTGTCGAACACCGTGGCGCGGGCAACCCCGTGCTGGTTTTCGAAAAGAATGCCCGCCTGTTCAAAGACCCGTTTCTTGCTGGTGGCTTCCAGGTCCAGGACGACGTTTTCAGGAGGGAGAAGTTTAGCGATGAGCTCCATAGGATGATCCACGGAGACGTTGAATGAGCCTGCCCGAGCACACGGGATAGTACGGTGGCTGTGAATACGGGGCGGGCCGGGAAAGGAAAGCGGGCCGGGGCGTTTGGGCACCAACCACGCAATGTGGCCGGGAGGATACAGGATTTCCGGAAGGTTGCGCTGACGGGGGCGAAAAGCTTGCCGGAAGCGTGAAAAAGGCCCGTGAGGGAACAGACGGCCGGCCCCGTCGGGGCCTGGCCGATCCGCAAGATTAGATCACTCGGCGACGGGGATGTTCTTCTCGTCGCGGTGATGATCCTGGATTTTCTGCTTGTGCTTGATGATCTGGCGGTCCAGCTTGTCGATCAGGCTGTCGACTGCGGCATACAGATCGGTATCTTCGCTTTCGACGAAGATGTCCTTGCCGCGTACGTGGACGGTCACTTCGGCCTTTTGCTTCAGCTTCTCGACCGACAGGATCACGCTCACGTCGATCACGTTGTCGAAGTGACGGATGACGCGGTCCAGTTTGCCGGTCACATATTCACGGATCGCCGGGGTGACTTCCAGGTGATGCCCACTGATCTGCAGATTCATGGTTCTACTCCTTTAGAGGGACTTACGGAGATTGGCCGCTGGAATGCCCATCCCCTCTCTGTATTTTGCTATCGTCCGGCGGGCTACGACAATGCCCTGCTGTCCGAGAATATCGGCAATTTGATTATCCGAGAGGGGTTTCTTGGCGTTTTCCGACCCCACCAATTGCTTGATGAGGGCGCGGATGGCGGTGGCCGAGCAAGCGCCACCGGTATCGGTGGCCACGTGGCTACCGAAAAAATATTTCAGTTCGAAGATGCCCCGGGGCGAGGCCATGTACTTCTGGGTGGTCACCCGGGAGACGGTGGATTCGTGCAGATCGAGGATCTCGGCGATCTCGCGCAGCACCAGGGGGCGCATCGCCACCTCGCCGTGGTCGAAGAAGGCGCGCTGCCGGTCCACGATGGCCTGGGAGACGCGCAGGATGGTGTCGAAGCGCTGCTGCACGTTTTTGATCAGCCAGCGCGCTTCCTGCAACTGGCCGGACATGCCGCCACCGTCGCCGCGGGTGCGGTGCTTCTGCAGCAGGTCGGCGTAGAGGCGGTTGACCCGCAGGCGCGGGAAGGCGTCCGGGTTGATGCTCGCCACCCACTGGTTGCGCACCTTGCGCACGATGACATCGGGCACGATGTAGCGGGTTTCCAGGGGCGCGTACTGGGCCCCGGGGCGGGGGTTGAGGCCCATGATCAGGGTTTGCACCGCCTTCAGGGTATCGTCGTCGCAGCCCAGTTGGCGCTTCAGCCGGGTGAAGTCGCGGCTGGCCAGCAGGTCCAAGTATTTTTCCACCAGGGTCAGGGCCAGGTTGCGCAGCGGTTCGGCGGGACGCGCCTTGAGTTGCAATGCCAGGCATTCCTGAGGGCTGCGGGCCCCCACCCCGGTCGGCTCCAGGTTGTGGATGTGCTTGAGGGCGATCTCCAGCTCTTCCGGCTCGACCTCCAGTTCGGCGGGCAGTGCTTCCCCCAGTTCTTCCAGGGACTGGTCGAGGTAGCCGTCGTCGTCGAGGGCCTCGACCAGGAAACAGGCCAGGCTGCGGTCCCGGTCGGACAGGGGGATCAGCCCCAACTGCCAGGTCAGGTGTTCCTTCAGACTGGTAGTGGCGGCCTGGATGTCCTGGCCATCTCCCTCGTCGTCGCCATCGTTGTCGCGACTGCCGCTCGGGTAGCTGCCTTCGGCGAACCAGCCGTCGTCGAGGCTACCTTCGGCGTTGTTCTCGGCGCTGAATTCGTTGCTATCGCCAGGGTCCGCCGCCTCCTCACGCTCGCCACGGGCGTCCGCTTCGTCCCGGTCGTTCGGCAGGGCGCCACCCGGGGCGTCGGCGAAGCCGGCATCGGTCGGGGGGGGGCTGGGCTCGTAATCGTCCTCCCGTTCCAGTAGCGGATTTTCCAGCAGGTAATGCTCGATCTCCTGGTTCAGCTCGAGGGTCGACAGTTGCAGCAGCTTGATCGACTGCTGCAACTGGGGCGTGAGCGCCAGGTGTTGCGAGAGCTTGAGCTGGAGGCTGGGTTTCATCGGCTACGGCAGCAGGCCGCCCGGCGGGGCGGCGCAGCGATGCGGCGGGGGAGGTGAAACAGGAGCATGGCGCGGACCGTTACAGGCGGAAGTGCTCGCCCAAGTAGACCTTGCGCACTTCTTCGTTGTGCACGATCTCGTCGGGGCGGCCGGCTGCCAGTACCCGTCCTTCGTTGATGATATAGGCCCGGTCGCAAATGCCCAGGGTCTCGCGCACGTTGTGGTCGGTGATCAGCACGCCGATGCCGCGGGCCTTGAGGAAGCGGATGATCTTCTGGATTTCAAGCACGGCGATCGGGTCCACCCCGGCGAAGGGCTCGTCGAGCAGCACGAAGCGCGGGTTGGTGGCCAGGGCCCGGGCGATCTCGACGCGGCGCCGCTCGCCGCCGGACAGGGCCACCGCCAGGGTGCCGCGCAAGTGGCCGATGTGCAGTTCGTCGAGCAGGGATTCGAGGCGGTTCTTCACCTCGTCTTCCGGCAGGTTCTGCAGTTCCAGCACCGCCTGAATATTCTCGGCCACGTTCAGCTTGCGGAATACCGAGGCTTCCTGGGGCAGGTAGGAGAGCCCCTGGTGGGCGCGCTGGTGGATCGGCTGGTGGGTTAGGCGGGCCTCGTCCAGGTAAACCTCGCCGCCGTCGGCGGCCACCAGGCCCACCACCATGTAGAAACAGGTGGTCTTGCCTGCGCCGTTAGGGCCGAGCAGACCCACTACCTCGCCACTGGCCACGTCGAAGGAGACGTCATGAACCACAGTGCGCTTCTTGTAGCGCTTCTTCAGGTTGTGGGCGGACAGGCGGCTGTGGCTGGGCGGCACCGGCGAGGCCGTCTCGGCAGGGGACAGGGTGGCAGCTTTCATGCGGTTTTATTCATCATCGAGGCCACGTAGTACGCGGCGGATGATCTCCATGGAAAAACCCCGCTGGGCGAGGAAACGCATTTGTTTGGCCCGTGCCGCCGCGTCCGCGGCAGGGGTGCCGAATTTCTTCAGCCAGACCGAGCGGGCCCGGGACAGCTCGTCGTCGGTACTTTCCAGGGCGGTGGCGATGGTGTCTTCATCGACGCCGACCGCCGCCAGTTCCTGGCGGAGACGCTGATCGCCGTAGCGACCGGCCCGTACGGTGACGCGCATTTCGGCGTAACGGCTGTCGGACAGCAGTTTGCGGGCGGCTAACTCGTCGAGCAGCCGCTCCAGCTCCTCGCTACTTTCGGCGTGGGGCGCCAGCTTGCGCGCCAGTTCGGCCCGGGCATGCTCGCGCCGGGTGAGCAGGGAGAGCGCCCGTTCCCGCAGGGTGCGTTCCACCGGCGCGCGCATTCTCCCCCGCAACCCGCCTTACGCTTCGGCCGGCGCCGCGACGCCGGTGGGCGAGGCCACGCCGACGGCAGCGCGCACCTTGGCTTCGATCTCGGCGGCCATTTCCGGGTGCTGACGCAGGTACTCGCGCACGTTGTCCTTGCCCTGGCCGATCTTCTCGCCGTTGTAGGCATACCAGGCGCCGGACTTCTCGACGATCTTGTGGGCCACGCCCATGTCGATGATCTCGCCTTCCCGGGAAATGCCTTCGCCGTAGAGGATGTCGAAGATGGCTTCGCGGAACGGGGGCGAGACCTTGTTCTTCACCACTTTGACCTTGGTCTCGTTGCCGATTACCTCATCGCCCTTCTTGATGCCGCCGATGCGGCGGATATCGAGGCGCACCGAGGCGTAGAACTTGAGCGCGTTGCCGCCGGTGGTGGTTTCCGGGGAGCCAAACATCACGCCGATCTTCATGCGGATCTGGTTGATGAAGATCACCAGGGTGTTGGTCTTCTTGATGTTGGCGGTGAGCTTGCGCAGGGCCTGGCTCATTAGGCGGGCGTGCAGGCCGGGCAGGGAATCGCCCATCTCGCCTTCGATTTCGGCCTTGGGCACCAGGGCGGCCACCGAGTCGATGATGATCACGTCTACGCCGCCGGAGCGCACCAGCATGTCGGCGATCTCCAGGGCCTGCTCACCGGTGTCGGGTTGGGAAATCAGCAGGTCGCCGATCTTGACCCCGAGCTTTTGCGCGTACTGAGGGTCCAGGGCGTGCTCGGCGTCGATGAAGGCGGCCACGCCTCCCATCTTTTGCATTTCGGCCACGACCTGCAGGGTCAGGGTGGTCTTGCCGGAGGATTCCGGGCCGTAGATCTCGACCACGCGACCGCGCGGCAGGCCGCCGACGCCCAGGGCGATGTCGAGGCCGAGGGAGCCGGTGGAAACCACCTGGAGGCCTTGATCCACCTCGGTTTCGCCCATCTTCATGATGGAGCCTTTGCCGAATTGCTTTTCGATCTGGGCCAGGGCGGCCGTCAGGGCTTTGGCTTTGTTTTCGTCCATGTCGCAAGTCCTTTGCAAGAATGGCCCGATTATTGCACAAACCGGCCGATCCCTCTCGGGCCCCGCCCATTGCCGCAGCATGGCGCGGGGGCTGGGCTAAAATGGCGCTTTGCTTTTTCGGCGCCCCGCTCATCGCGGGGCGCGCTGTTTTGTCATGGCTGAACTCAATCCTCCCCAGCGCGAAGCGATCCGCTACCTCGACGGCCCCCTGCTGGTCCTGGCTGGCGCCGGCTCGGGCAAGACCCGGGTGATCACTCAGAAGATCGCCTACCTGATCGAGGACTGCGACTTCCCGCCCGCCTCCATCGCCGCCATCACCTTCACCAACAAGGCGGCGCGGGAAATGGAAGAGCGGGTGGGCTCCCTGCTCACCCACCGCAGCGGTCCGTCGCCGCTCATTTCCACTTTCCACTCCCTGGGCATGCGCCTGCTACGCCAGGAATGCCGGGCGCTTGGCTACAAGCCGGGGTTTTCCATCCTCGATGCCACCGACTGCTTCGGCCTGGTTGGCGAGCTGACCAAGACGGTGGACAAGAAGGTGGTGCGGGCGGTGCAGAGCCAGATTTCCAGTTGGAAGAACGCCCTGGTCAGCCCCGACGCCGCCGTCAGCGTTGCCCAGGGCGAGACCGAGGCCCTGGCTGCCCGGGTCTACCGGGATTACGAAGCGACCCTGAAGGCCTACCAGGCCATGGACTTCGACGACCTGATCGGCCTGCCGGTGCGCTTGTTCGAAGAACACCCGGACGTCTGCGAGCGCTGGCAGAACAAGCTGCGCTACCTGCTGGTGGACGAGTACCAGGACACCAACGCCTGCCAGTACCGGCTGCTGAAGCTGCTCACCGGCCCCCGGGCGATGTTCACCGCCGTGGGCGACGACGACCAGGCCATCTACGGCTGGCGTGGTGCCGACATCGAGAACCTGCGCGGCCTACCCCGGGATTTCCCCAAGTTGAAGGTGATCAAGCTGGAGCAGAACTACCGCTCCACGGTGCGTATCCTCAAGGCCGCCAATACCCTGATCGCCCATAACGAGAAGCTGTTCGACAAGACCCTGTGGTCCGACCTGGGCATCGGCGACCCGATCACCGTCACCGTGTGCAAGGACAACGAGCACGAGGGTGAATCGGTGGTGATGCGCCTGCAGGCGCACAAGTTCGAGAACCGCACCCGCTTCGCCGACTACGCCATCCTCTATCGCAGCAACCACCAGGCCCGCACTATCGAGCAGTACCTGCGCGACGCCCGCATCCCCTACCTGATCTCCGGCGGCCAGTCCTTCTTCGACAAGGCCGAGATCAAGGACATCACCAGCTACCTGCGCCTGCTGGCCAACAGCGACGACGACCCGGCCTTCATCCGCGCCGTGACCACGCCCAAGCGCGGCGTCGGTACCTCGACCCTGGAAGTGCTCGGGCGCTACGCCGGCGAGCGGCACATCTCGCTGTTCGCCGCCCTGTTCGAGGAAGGCTTCGCCCAACGCGTCGGTGCCCGCCAGCTCGAGCCCCTGCTCGAATTCGGCGAGTTCATGAACCGTCTCGAATGGCGCGCCAAGAAGGAACCGGCCGGGCCGGTGCTGGCCGACCTGCTCGCCGCCATCGGCTACGAGCGCTGGCTGTTCGACCATGAAGAGGCCCGCGCGGCCGAATCCAAATGGGCCAACGTCCAGGAATTCGCCGCCTGGCTGACCAAGAAGGGCGACGAGGATGGCAAGACCCTGGTGGAGCTGACCCAGACCATCGCCCTGATCAACATGCTGGAAAAGAAGAATGCCGACGGTGGCGAGATCGACGCAGTGCAACTGTCCACCCTGCACGCCTCGAAAGGGCTGGAGTACAAGCACGTCTTCCTGGTCGGGGTGGAGGAGGGCATCCTGCCCCACCGCGAATCCACCGCCCCGGACAAGCTGGAGGAAGAGCGCCGCCTGATGTATGTGGGCATCACCCGGGCCCAGCGCAGCCTGCATCTGTCCTATTGCGAGCGGCGCAAGCAGGCCAAGGAGTGGATTCCCTGCGAACCGTCCCGCTTCATCGAGGAAATGGGCAAGGAGGACCTGCGCATCTCCGGCGGCAAGCAATCGGCCCCGCCGGAAAAGCAGGAAGTGAAAAAGCGCTTCGGCAACCTCAAGGCCATGCTCGCCGGTGGCGGCCCGGGCCCGGGGAGCGGCAGTTAGCCCGATTACAAGTTGAAACGCCTTGTCACGTGGCTGCTGACATCGAATTCGTCAGCGGCAGCGTTAATGCACTCAAGGCCCGGCGCGGTGAACCAAGCGCCGCCCGGGCCGGACTTCAAGCAGTGCCTTTCGCTACTAACGTTGTGCCCGTTCAAGGAGTTTCATCATGCTGAAGATCGTTGCCGCTACCGTTGCTTCCCTGTTCGCTGCCGCCGCTTTCGCCCAGGCTCCGGCTGCTGCACCTGCTACCCCGGCAGCCCCGGTGAAGGCCGAAGCCGCCGCCAAGCCGGAAGTGAAGAAGGAAGAAGGTGCTCCCAAGGTCGAGAAGAAGGTGGAAAAGCACCACGCCAAGAAGGCCCACAAGGCCGAGGGCAAGGAAGCCAAGCCCGCCGGTGAAACCGCTGCTCCCGCCACGAAATAAGTCGGCCTGAGTCCCACACAAGCCCCATCACCCGTATCGCTATCCGCCGGGGAGCGTCCCGCTCCCCGGATTACGCGGCGGTTGCCCCTAACCCAGAGGGCCCGCCCGTCACCCAAGGAGAAACATCATGCTGAAGATCGTTGCCGCCACCGTCGCTTCCCTGTTCGCCGCCGCTGCTTTCGCCCAGGCTCCGGCCGCTGCTCCCGCCACCCCGGCCACTCCCGCGGTCAAGGCCGAAGCGGCCAAGCCGGAAGTGAAGAAGGACGAAACCAAGATGGAAGCCAAGGCCGAGAAGAAGGCCGAAAAGCACCACGCCAAGAAGGCGCACAAGGCCGAAGGCAAGGAAGCCAAGCCGGCCACCGAAGCTGCACCCGCTCCGGCCGCTGCTCCTGCCGCCAAGTAATCGGCAGGCAGTGCCACCAAGCAAAACGGGATGCCTAGGCATCCCGTTTTGCTTGAACCGGCGCGTAAAGCGCAGGGCGCTTACTTGGCCAGGTCGGTGATGTACTTCACGACCGACTTGATTTCATCGTCGGACAGGTTGGCGCCGCCCTTGGCCGGCATGGCGTTCTTGCCGTTGGTCACGCTGTTGATCAGAGCGGGCATGCCCTGGGCGATACGCGGGGCCCAGGCGGCCTTGTCGCCCGCCTTGGGAGCACCGGCGGCGCCAGTGGCGTGGCAGGCGGCGCAAACGGTTTCGAAGATCGTCTTGCCGTCGCGGGGGCCGGTGGCGGCGGGAGCGGCCTTGGCCAGTTCCAGTTGGGCCACCGGGGCGATGCGGGAATCCACGTCGTCCGCGTTGCCGGCCTTGCCGATGGGCTTGCCGACGTAGGCGAAGGGAACCACCACGGCCATCAGGGCCACGGCGGCGACCAGGGTGATCACCATGATCTTGGACGAAGAACCTTTCTGCTCGGCCATGCTGAATCCTTTTACATGCACAGTGGGAAAAACGGCGATTATAACCGCAGGAACCCCTTGTTTTGGCGAGGTTTGCGTGGAAAATTTGGACACTGGCAGGGAAATTCGGTATTCTCACGCCTCTCCCAAGCGCCCGTAGCTCAGCTGGATAGAGTACTGCCCTCCGAAGGCAGGGGTCGTGCGTTCGAATCGCGCCGGGCGCGCCAAAAAAATCAAAGGGTTAGACCGTCATGGTCTAACCCTTTTTTATTTGGTGACCAATCTGTGACCAAGTCGTGACTGCGATGTGACTGGGTTTTGATTGGGATCTCTCATTAGCCGCACAAAGCGACTACTTCTCTCTGTGACCGTCTTCCTGCTCTGCAGGGGCATCCACGTACACAGCCAAATCCTCTAGCTTGCAATCGAAGTATTTGCACAGCTTGTCCAAGTTGTCCGTGACAGTGCTGTAGCCAAGATGATTAACCATCTTGGACAGCGTGACACGGTTGATACCCGTGGCCTGTGACACCTCCAGCAGCGTCACTCGACGCCCCTCTTTAAAGTGTTTTTCGGCAAGTAGTTCTTGTAAGCGAAAGCGAATCATTGTTCGCATATCTTAACGCTTGTAAAAAAATACTTGCAAACACGCCCCTGTGTGTTAATTTATATTAACGTTTGGATCGAAATGCGAACAAACGATGCTAATTGCTCACAGGAGGCGAATCATGGCTACGACCACATATCTCACAACTGATGAACTGGCTCTCCGCATCAAGTACGACGCCAGAACTATTCGCGAGCGCTTAAAGGACAGCGTGCTGCTTGAGGGGGTGCATTACATCCGTCCCTTTGGTGGTCGGAAGATTCTTTTCCTTTGGGAAAAAATCGAATCAGACATGATCGGGATGACCCCGCAGCAATTCGGGATTCCTATGGCAAACGGCGGGGTGTGCCATGGCTAGCATCCAGGTTCGCAAAGAAACGGGGTGTTTGATAATCGATTTTTACTACCAAGGCATCCGTTGTCGCGAACAGACAGCACTACCCGACACGGCGACAAACCGGAAACGCTTGGGAAAGGTTCTCGAACGGTTGGAACAGGAGATTGCCTCCGGTACCTTCAACTACCGCCAGTTTTTCCCCACCAGCAAGAACGCCCAGAAGTTTGACGCGGTCACTCCCCAAGTCAGCCCGGTGATCTCGACTCCTGTGCAGGTCCTGCAACCGGCCAAGCCGCCGACGCCATTGTTCAAGGACTTTGCTGAGGTCTGGTTCGGAGAGAAATCGGTGGAGTGGAGAAACTCCCACCAGAAGACGATCCGGGACGATCTCGATAAACGACTCATCCCCCGGTTCGGAGAAATGGAGGTCGGCTGCATCACCAAGGCGGACATCCTTGCCTTCCGCGCAGATCTCGCCAAAGTTCAGGCGCGGGGCAAGCAACAAACGCTATCCAACCCACGGATCAACAAGATATTGAACCCGCTGCGGCAAATCCTTTGCGAAGCCGCCGACCGCTTCGATTTTCGCACGCCCTTCCAGAACATCAAACAACTCAAGGTCAAGCGTACCGACGTCGATCCCTTCAGCCTGGAAGAGGTCAAACGGATCATCGATACCGTCCGAGCCGATTTTCGAGACTACTTCATCGTGCGCTTCTTCACTGGGATGCGTACCGGGGAAGTCCATGGGCTGAAGTGGAAGTATGTGGACTTTGATCGGCGACTGATCCTGGTGCGGGAAACCGTGGTCGATGGTGAAGAGAGCTACACCAAGACAGATGGCTCCCAGCGGGAGATCCAGATGTCGCAAATGGTTTTCGAAGCCCTGCGTCGCCAGCAAGCCGGCACCCGGAAACTGTCCGAGCTCGTGTTCTGTAACCGGGAAGGCAAAGCGCTGGACTACAAGAACGTGACCAAGCGGGTCTGGAAACCGTTACTCCGGCACTTGGGCCTCAAAGACCGGCGTCCCTATCAGTGTCGGCACACTGCCGCCACCTTATGGCTCGGTGCGGGAGAAAACCCCGAGTGGATTGCCCGCCAGTTGGGACACACCACCACCGAGATGCTCTTCCGGGTGTATTCCCGCTACGTCCCCAACCTTACCCGCCGGGACGGCTCGGCCTTTGAACGGTTACTGGTCAGTACCATGACCCCATCTCTCCCACAGGAGGTGAGTCATGGCTAAGTATCCCGAGATCTACCGGCTGCTCTCGATCATCCGTTTACCGCATCCCTGGGGTGGTCAGCATGTGAAGGCCGAGGTGTATTGCCACCCTTTCCGGTGCAGCGTCGAATGGTGGGACAAAGTCACTGATCCACATCTCACCGTAGGCTGCCTTGTGAAAGTGTTCGGCAAGATCATCGAGGTTGAAGGCTATGGCCCGATCCTGCTCGGGAAGCTGGTGCGGGTGGAGCAGGCTGTCTCTGGGATCAATCTCTTCGAGACCGTTCCAGATCGTTGGGGCGTGAGCCCAATGCTGCTGAGCGAAGCCAAGCAACAGATCAACAAGCTGCCAACCTTGGTTCGCCATGTGTTCAACCAGGTTTTCTGGGAGCATAAACGGTTGGAGCATTTCCTAACTGGCGGTGGCCTAGCAGGCTGGCTCGATGAAGCCAAAAACACTGCGCGTTCAATCACCAATCCCAGCGAAGGCCTTGCTCGAATGTTGCTGTGGGCAGCAGCAAATCAAGGTGGGGGAGTACCCACCGTACGTCAGGCGTTGCTTTGGTTGGCGGAGGCCGGAATGCATAACGCTGGGCTGTCTGGCAAAGCCCTGGCCGAATTGACGTGGTTGCTGGTACAAGGACAAAACCATCAGCGCAAACCGAAGCAGCCAAAACTGCGGCTGGTGCTCAATCCATAATTGCTCCCTCGGCGGGAGGCTGGATGGGCTAGTCTCCTGCTGAAGAAATCGAGGCGGATGTCATGAACGATTTCTAGGAAGGGTTTTGCAAGGGGGCGAAGGAAACGCCGAAGGGGTACTTCGCCTCCTTGGTGGCGGTGTGGCGATGAGCAAGATGCGATAGTGTCGATCCTCACCGACATGGACGCCGAACTGGTCGCCCTCGAAGGCCGATGACGGACGACTATCACCACTGGTCAAATTTCAATGTATCTTTGCTTCAGGATCATATTTCCGAACTAATCGAGAACCTTCGTGGCAAGTTGCACGCGGGATAGGGCTTCAAGAATGGCGCGAAGGGCCGAAAGTGCATTTGTGGTGGCACAAGGACACAAACGACTAAGTGCTGTCCTTGCAAAAGATAATGGTCGAGTGAGCAAGCATGGGCATTAAGTATCTTGGAGACGTAGATCTCCAATTTTTGGCGTACGCCAAAAATGACGACTTGGCGATTCTGGTTGGATACCTTTCCAGAGATAAAGACGGGGAAACTCGCTGGGCGCAGGAACTGCTGAAGGAGCCTCGCTTCCAGAGTGCCGGAGGCAACCTGACACAGGTCTGGGACCTGATTGCTGGTGAATTGCAGCTCTTTGGCGGTGATTCTCTCGTCAATTTTTTTCGTGGTCACGGCGTGCCATACAAGGAAATTCTTTGTGACGTTTGTGACTTTCTAGGTGTCAAGGTAAACAAGAATAATTCCGCCTATGACATCGAAAATGCCGCACTCAGCAAAATTTTTGCGAAATCCTGGGAGTACTTAACACCAGAGCACAGGAGCGAAATGGCAGATGCACTCGGCACGAGTGCCTTCACCGGTGGGAAGGTGGTGCTGGATGAAATATTCGAAGCGCTGAAACGGAGTCCGGTGGTTTCCTATCAGATTTCGATGCTACTTGCCGATGGTCTGGCTCTGTCACTGCTTGGCCGAGGTATACCGGTCGTTGCGAACCTTGGCCTAGGTCGCATGTTGGGAATTTTTGCTGGCCCGATAGGCTGGTTGATCTCGTTGTTGTTTTCGGTGCCATTGCTCACAGGCACCGCTTATCGCGTTACCGTTCCGTGCGTGATTCAAGTGGCTTACATGCGTCGAGCATTGGCTCAGGCAGATCGATATTGATTTGAGGGCTATGAGATGGAGACTTTTTTCAGAATCGATTGGAGCGCTGTTACGCCAGAGGTTGTCAAGGGGCTAAGTGAAGGCACGATGCGGATGTCGTCTGCAAACGGAGTGGCTTACTGGGCGCGCGGATCGGGCAATACGGGGGCGGTTCAGCACCTTCCGTTTATTCCCGCGAACATGCCCGATGCGGGCAACCTTATGGATGCCGCAAAAATTATTCAGGCCGCACAACAAGCTCAGTTGGTCGCTCTTGGCATTTCAACCGGCGTGATCGTCGGTGCCATCGTCATTCAAACGATGTATCTCGCACGGAAGCTAGACAAGCTTCAAAAGACGATTGACCTTGTCTCTGAGGAAATTCACGCGCAGAACATTGTTTTTTACATGAACAAAGTTGCGGACTATTTCGGGTCCGTCGAGTCGGCACGCATCTTTATGCTGGACCGTAGTTTGAAAGATGAGGTTAAAGATATCGCCGTACCAGTCCTTGCTGACTTGGCCATCCGCAGAAATCAACTCTTCTCGTTTATCGAAAACATTTTGGAACTTGCCAAGACGGATACGTTGTCTCAACGGCACTATGAGTTGATCGTCGACTTTGTCTCGATGGCCCTCGATATGCTGCCGAAGGGCGCCTTCGTCGAAAAGGAACTCTACGCTTTCATCGAGAAATATGGATTATCTGATTTGTTGATAGAGCATGCCGGAAATCGCTATGTCGGCTTGATGGCCACCTACAAAGGCTGGTGCAATGATCAAGTAAAGCTCGCAGTCAAGGGAAACAAGCTTTCAGGAAGCATCTTGAGTCGGGATCGGGAGCTGAAAAGCCTTTTCTCATCAGGCGAGAACAAGCTGCTGATTAGCGGGGTTTGACGTTTAAGCACTCCACTTTCACGTGGCATTGCACCAAGTACAGGGCCAATCCGGTGGCGGCAAAGCAGTGCCAAGACGGGGGAATGATGCCTGATCGCTTTTCTCTTGCTGATCGGACCTTCTGGGAATTCTCCTGCGCCTGTACTCCGGACGACAGCTGAATGGTATGGTCAATCTCGATACAGTATCCATTACCCGCCTTCAGCGCCTGAGCGGCAGATCCCCCGCGCATTGCCGCCGTAGTCTGGTCAGTGGCGCAATGTCGGCTGTTGTTGTACAACTGAATCACGATGTTTTTTCACTGGCGTGGTGACCAGACGAAATGTAGTCGGAGGAGCGATGTGGCTAAGTACTCCTCCTTCTTGGTCGAAATTTCGAAAACTTAAGGTATCGAGGTCATGGCATCTAGCTACTGCTCAGTAGCTCTAGCTCCTGTTTGCAGCTTTCAACAATTTCAGATTCGTTGAGAATCCGCAGGGGGGTCAGATATCGTTTGCGCTTTCCGGTTAACTCAAAAACACTGACTTCGAGACTGACTTGGACGTCTAGGGCCGCCGCAATTCGCAGACGGCGCATGATGTCAGTATTGTGTGCTCGAAGCGGAGTCGTTTTCCCAAAACTCTTTTGAATTCGCTGCCAGTTTGCGTCGTGGTTGGGAGCCGTCACCGAGAGTTGGGTGTTGTTGATGGTGAGCCGGCAGTTATGTAAGACGAATGTTTCCTTGGAAACAAAACCGGCCGGGGCACTACCATGTCCCCCCAGAATCTGCTGGTGCTCGATAAAATCGAGGGTGACTTCTGGCTGGAGGGCTGCGACATAGGCACTTCGCAAGGCAGTAGGGTCGTCGTTAAGCGCAATCACAGCGTTAATATCTTCAAGTGTGCGGGGATGAGTTTCTGCATCGCTTGCCAGCTCCTGTGCAGCGTTGACGAATTTTGAGGAGGCTTGGCGGGCTGCTTCTGCTTTGATTTCCGCGGTTGACTGGGCGGCACGAGCTGATGTTTCCGCCGATGACTCGTCACTCTCAGTCTGACTAAACAAATCCCCACCCGGTGCTTCGCTGTGGTCAACAACTTGCATCACCAGAATTTCGCCTTTTATCTGAACGGCGACTTGCCCCTTGCTATTGGATGGGATGGAGGCCCTAATCGCCTTGATGGTATGTTTCATCACGTTGAGAAATGTTTTTATGCTGACAACAGTGCAGAAAAACACCGGGTGGGCGAAGTTTACAACGGCATATTTCCCCTCGGCTAGTAAGGTGTCGATATGGCTTTTATTCAGGTTGGGATTCATTGAGTCCTCATGATCAAGTCGTTTGCAGGTAGATCGAAAGTACGCTAACTGAGAGCAGGAAATTGAGGAGCTGGACACCTCGAAGTGGGGCCGACTGGGAAGGGTTTCTGTACCCGAACTTGAGATAGGCCTGTACACCAGTTGAAAAATGGCGGGGTTTGAGTTCTTTGATTAATTGGTAGCCTGTAGCACGTAACATAACGTTTCTCTGCTGACGGTACTGAGACTGTCCTTCCTGCTTGAGTAAAACAATGGGATTGATGTCCAACTCGTGCCAGCGGGATATCCAGTCCCGTAGCTCCGTCAAATCCTCATAAAATGTAAAAGACCAAGGATTTCCCGCCGGTAAAACTCGTGCACAGAGTTGTCGAAGAATGGCCTTGGTTGGCGCTCCGTTTGCCATCGACTCGACGAACGGAATCGTTTCCATTTGCTCAAGAAATTTTTCTCGGCAGATTCCCGTCATCACAGGATCCGAGATGCCGTACCGGTCGAGATGCCTTCGCAAGCCCTGCTGAATGGACTTGGCGTCAGCCTGTTCCACCCCAGCCACCAGCGCCGCAATTTCGAGCGAGTCACCCAAAATCAGCAATCCCACCAGAATAGCGGCTCGCCGATTTCGATCCGCCACCAATTCGCTAGGTGGCAGTGCTGAAGGGCGCTCCTGCAGCCCTGCTGCCAAGTCATTGCCAGAGATCTGAAACCCTTCCTGAGACGGCAACTCGACACTGCCATGCCGATGACGCCGCTGCCGGATGGCTGCAGGGGTGGCTCCCGTCAGTACCCCTAAAAACGCATCCCCGTAGTTGGATGTCTGTTGAGGCTGTAATCGATCTAGCCATTTCCGGCGGGCCCAATCCAACCCCTGTGCGTAGTGCTCACACGTCGTCTCCGGCGTGCCATGCCCTGCCTGAGCGGACAACACAAACAACGCTTGCCGCTGGTCCAGACAATCTCGCCAAGACTTTTCTGGCGACAGCAGCACTTGCAGTTGCCAGTTGATTGCTGTGTGCCGCAGAGCATGAATGCGAATCTGGCTATTCCCCGTCGCCAGCCGCAAAGCCATGCTTAACAGATCATGAAGACGGTCGTCAGCGGAGTTCCGCTGCACATCCAATGGGTTTCCAAAGAGCGGGACCCGCTGCTGGCTCGGGTGTCGTTGCCGCTGTAAGGTGTGTAACGCCTGCAGGCGTTTTTGCAATACCGGATCTGAAAATGGAATGACACGATTGGCATTTTCGGATTTCAGATCAGTCCCTGCCTCAGCAGTCACGACCACATGAGGATGCTTCTCTTCAGCACAGACATCCAGCACCCGCAAGCCCATGACTTCTTGCCATCTCATTGGGCAGTTCAGCAAAAGCAGCAGAACCGTGGCTGCCCGGTCATACAAGTCGCCGGTGGCCTTGGCCTCCCGAACCAGATACTGAAACGCCGCCTTTCCTTCTTCTTGGGAGAGCGTTTCAGCGTATTGCTGAGCGCCAAGAGGGCGGGCTCGAGGAGATTCGGGGGTGATCCCCAACCACCGTTGGAAGTGACGAATCGCCGTGAGGGGCGCTTCGTCTTTGACGTCCGCAAATGCCTTCTGCCAATCAATGCCATTGATGCCCTGCTCAAACAGGTGATTCGTGAGTGGCCGCAAAAATGGGGTGGCATCGTTGAGATATTTCCGGATGGAGGAGATCTCAATCCGTCGCCCACAGAGGTGGTTCGCATATCCTGCCTCGACCCACTCATAACTGTTGGGTTCCAGGTCGTTGCATAACGCATGTGTCTGCCCGGCCAGCCACGAACGCATGCTGGCATCACTGGCACCCCGCTCAATCTGACGGCTTGCCGAACTCAACAAGACGGCCAGAGAAGTGGACGTGCGGCGTTTTTTACTTTTGAGCTCACTGGGCTGAAGCGGCTCACAACGATTTATAAAGTGGCGGGCGACACTCTGCGGCCGCGTGGTTCTAGCAATGGCTTCACCACAGCACCAGCGACTCAACAGCGTGGGCAGGTGAATGGTGAGATATGCCAAGGCAGCGGCGACCAAGGCTTGCATACCCGAAATGCCGCACCCCGGCAGACAGGCGGCAATCTGACTATCGAGGACCTGCGCCGTGGGGAGTGCTTCCCGCCTGGGCATGAACTGGTGCAGTAACGCCCGTGTGATGCGGGATAACCAAACCCGACGAATGCCGAGGCTGGGCATCGAGATATCCACGAAGCTATGGATGCCGACGTGATGGATTTGCTCCTGGTCGATGGCCTCCAGAATTAATGAGAGTTCTTCGGTCAGGCAAACGCCATCCTCGATGACCAGCGCGCAGGCAATGCTGCCCCAGTGCAGTGCGGCACCTGCTTTTTGCCACTGACGGCGAACGACTTCATCGCGCCGCAGTTCGCTGAGAATCGTCGACGGGAAGGGACAAGGCGTCGTCACTTCGGATGTCAGCAAGCTCGGTGGCAACTGCGCCAAGCGTTCTGGGCAATACGTCTGCTGCAGGGCATTGGGCGTACTAGTAAGTTGGCGCCCCTTGAGAGTAGGTGCCGAAGGAAGACCCTGGCGAATGAGCCACTGGTTGAGTTGCTCAGCACAAGTCTTTGCCCATGGTTCCGGAATCGCTAACGACCAAGGACCAAAAAGTTCCTGTCCTGGATTCCCTCGCCCGGCCCAACCCATGATGCTGGCGCTATCGATGCCCGCTTCACGCAACACGGCATCGACCGTGTGTCGTCCGGCATTGTTGGCACATCCGAAGCGAGTAAACAGTTCAGCTAGATCAGGTGATCCGAGTGCTTCCGGTTGCCCCTGGTACGACAGCCTAAAAAACCAGGGCAACGGACTGGACGATGCCTGTACCACGCTCAGCCGGATCGCCTTCGCCAGGCGCCGGTTGTGGCGATCAAGTCGGTAGGCCAGCGCATCCAGCCACTGTTGATAAAAAACGAGATACCCCAGTGGCCACGGCGGAATCCCGATTAAGCGCTCCAGGTGATAGTGGGAGGTGCGCTTGTCACTGACCAGCATCAGCGCGTGGGGTAGGTCGACCCGCTCTGCAGTGAGGCACTCTTCCTGTTGTGCGCGAGTCCCCAATACAAACTTGGTCAGTGCATAGGTATGCAGTGCGATCTGGTTGTGGCAGCCCAGGAGTTCGTTATAGGAAGCGCGTTTGCTGAGCTGCTGGTAGTGGGTATGGATGGTCTGTGTGCAGTTCAGAAGCAAGGCTCGGTGCTGCTCACCCCGTGTCGCGCGTTGGCTCCCTACATCCGGCAGCTCCCCTTTTCGAGCATGAGACCCGAGCCCCAGGCGGTCATACACAGACTGCAGAATATGGAGAACCCGCTTGCCTTGCAGGCGGGTGTAATTGAAATTGGCTGTGGTGCCGAGCGTGAAATCCAGACTGAGGGCTGAGGCATAGGCCTCATCCCGACACAGATGGAGTAGATAGCGCCCCCAACTATGGCTGAGACGGGTCAGCGTCGGGCGATGTGATGTGCCTGCGAGCTCACGCAATAGGCGTTTGGTGTTACGGGCAATATCATCGATTCGGTCTCCAAAAAAGTCCCCCACGCTTTGATACTCCGGCTGCCTGAGCTGCCGGAGATCCTCGATCAGACAGAGGGGGAGTGGGACGTGGAAGTAGATGTCCTCCGGCTGCGGCTGATAACCCTCTTCACCGTTGTGACTGGTAATGACCTGACTCAGATTCCACTCAAAACCACCGCCCTCCAGATCCAGCCAGATGGCCGGGGACAACGTCTTCTGTAGAGGGAGGTCGTGGTAACGACCGGGCATTACGCGCGTCAGCAGAGTAAGCAGAACGCATAGATAACTTTCTCGATAGGCGCCTGATCGCCAGGCGAGGATTTTGGGCAGGATTGCCTCCAGTTCCATCGGCAGCAGGCAAAGCGGCAAATCTCCAATCCCCGAGAAAACCCGAAGGCCTGCCAAACCAACCTGCGCCTTGTAGCCAGAGAGAAGATCCGCCCGCTCTTTGAATTCTCTAGGGGATACAGCTGTAGCTGGAGAGTCAGGGAGGAGAGATGTCGTTGGCGAGAGTGCGACATCCGTCGTCTGAGGAGCCTGGCTGCGGGGAACAATGGATCTGAATGGGGAGGGAAGCTCTCTACCCCAGCCGTCACGGAAGTAAGCCCAAAGTCTTGCCTGGGGTGAGTCAGGATCGAGCTGTAGAAGTTGGGCGTCGATAGCTTCCTTATGGAAGGCTGGTAGAGGGGGCGCTTTGCTGCCGCCAGCTTGGCGCAGTGCCGTGGCCAAGGTAGACGAGATCGGTCTACGCTCGGCCAGCGCAGTCAAGCACAGCAAGCCTCGCCACTGGCGATAAACCAGACGGACTGATGGAGGATGACTTCCTTTGGGCTCGGAAAGCAGGGTTTTAGCGAGGCTGCCGCGAAAGGTGCGCACACGCTCAGCCTCAAGGTTAATCTGGCTAATGGCATCCTCAGTTGGGGCGACCTCCTTGAGCAATTCGGAAAGCTGCCGAACCCAGTTGGGCTGCGCATAGTTCTGCACCAACCATCTGGCGTCGATCACCAGTTGCTGGAGCAGTGGGGTCAAGCCTAGTCGGTCGTCGCCAAGACGAAAAACCTCGATGCAGAGGTGAAGAGCGTCGTCGAAATCCAGGCTGGGCTGAGCAGACAGCGCTCCCTTTTCTGCAGGAAAACGAGGCGAAACTTCCTGTGATGATTGCACAGGGGAAGTGTGCGGACGGGTATCCATACTGCAATGCGAAATGGGTGGAAAACAGAAAATAGCCGCCCGCCTGGAAAACCTAAGCGATTTTTACAGGGCGAGCGAACGTGGCGAAGAGTGAGGCTTCGCGAATCGAATCAAGGGAGGTGCGGTGGGTGGCGCGGATTGCGCGACGGCATACGAGTGGGGAACTCGATAAGCTGCCTTGGGCTTGGCGCGAAGGCCAATTGATGAAGGCCAACGACTGAGAGAAGTCGTGAGGCTTTTGTGAGCGCCGGAGGGAGTGGCGCTTGGATCATGGTGGTTACACCATGCTTGATGGCAAAAAACCGATCAATTTATCAGCGCAGCATTTCGGAGCCGCGGGGCCGTCAGCGATAAGCTGATGCGCATAGTGTAGGGCGGCGGCGGGATGAGTTCAAGTGGATTCACTTCAGTTTGGGGGAGCCGAGGCTAGAGGACTCCCACTACACTGTTGATGTCCTGAAGCGCGCTCCACAGTAATTGCAGTATCAAGGCGACTGACCCCCTCAGACAGTAAATGATCAAAGCCCGGCGAATGCCGGGCTTTGTGTTTCTGGACCTTCCGGTCTTTGGCCAAAACGGCTATTCGGTCATTTCGCTGACTCAATAAGCAGTGTGTCGATAAGCAGCCCTTCAACGAATAATCACACTGGACGGCAACCTTTTCAGATGGTCGACGCTAGCTTTTCAGAGCAACACTCTGAAGTGTCGTTTATCAGCGTCGGACGACTTGAGAATGCGGTACTCCATCCCGCTGGCCACCGCGATCTGCTGGGCGAAGTCCTTCTTGGCTTGCACCACAGCATCCTCGATCTGGTTGTCGGCCTTCACTTCGACGATCACATACTTCAGGCTGCCATCCGGCTCTTCACGCTGAAAGATGAAGTCGGGGTAGTAGCTGCGCACGGTGCGCGAGTCTGGGTCGATGTACTGGATGAAGAAGTCGGACTGACCGTGGGTCAGCATCCCGGTGAAGTAGATCTTCTTCACCCGCTGCTCGCGCAGCAGATCCCAGAACAACCAGTTCTCTGAGCCCGAGTCGAAGCAGTAGGTGTCGAGGTGGAAGCTCTTGGCGCGCTCCTCGTCTTTGATCTGCCCGTCGTGCATCCGGACGATCTTGTCCTTCGCCGCCGATACCTCGTAGTAGCCGTTCGGGGGCAGCTTGATCAGATCGACCTCGTGCTCCTCGGTTTGCTGCGACTCGTCCAGGTCGTAGAGCTGGCGGAACAGGCGCGGGATGATCTCGTCGTAGAGCAGTTCGTTGAACTCATTGGTGATGGCCACCAATTCGTCGGTGCCTTCCTTCGTCGCGTCGAGCAGCTCCTCGATCTCCAGCGGGCTTCGGTTGAGATAGCGGGACACCTCGGCCACCAGTGACAGCCGTGAGAAGGCTCGCTTTTCCCGGCGCGAGGTCAAATCGAAGGTACGACTACCGGACGCGCGCGCTGCGTCGGCAGCGGTCAGCCCGTCTTGCTGCGTTTCGATCAAGCGGTACTTTTCCACCAACGTGTTCCAGACTTCCTTGTCGGCGCGGTCGATTCCCAGCCTCTGGCCAGGAACCAGTGCCTTCTCGCGCATCTGGTACTGCTTGCGCACGCGCACTAGCTTGATCTTGACCGGGGGCTCGACCACTCGCACTTCAACGCGCTCTTTGTCCTTGCCGGTTTTTTGCAGCTCGTCCGCGCTGATGCGGAAGTTCTGCTGCAGCTCGTCGTTCAGCGTGTTGAGGTTGTCGTCCGAGAGGAATACGTGGCCGGTGTGCTGGGCCTGCCCGATGGCGCGTAGACAGCGCATCGTGGCCTGCAGCACGAACACCTTTGACTTGGGCTCGCGGAACAGGCCTACGCCGAACAGCGAGCGGCAGTTCCAACCTTCGCGGCCTTTATTGACTAGCAGGATGAACTGCTTTTCCGACCCTTCGGTGTCCAGTCGATTGAATTCGCGGATGTCGTCGTTGGTAGTGAGCTTGTCGTCGCCCACGTTCACCAGGATGCGCGATGTCGGGATGCCGTGCTTGAGCAGCGCACGTTCCACCGCAGGTCGCAGTTCGCCCGTCAGCTCGTCGATGGTGGCCGCAAAAAAAGCCAACTTGGGCAGCAGCCCCTCCGGGCGCAACTCGCCAGATTCCTTCAGGAAGTTCTCGATGGCGATGTCGACGAACTCGTCGGTGCGAGTGTTGGCGTAGCCGTGCAGCGTCACCTTCTTGAGGAAACCCTTGTCGATGGCCTCCTTGAGGCCGTAGGCGTAGACCACTTCCGGCAACACCTCGCGCCCCACATAGGGCGTGCCGGTGTAGTTGTAGCAGGCCACCACCCGCGTGCCCGCCGCGTTCAGGCTGGCGGCTAGGATGTCGATGGTCGTGCGCAGGCTGGTGTCGGTTTCCTTGGCCCCGACGCCCATGTCCTTGGCCAGCGCCTTGCCGAAGGCGTGGTGGGCCTCGTCCACGAAGATGCCCAATTGCTCCAGGCGGCGCAGCTTTTCGAAGCGCTGATTGGTGGTGAGCTCGCCTTCTTCCTCGGGCTGGTCGAAGTTGTAGAGGTCGGCGGCATCGGCATAGACGCCATTGGCAGCGAGGGGTTCGCCGGTCGCGCCGAACAGCTTGTCGACAGAAGTCTTTTCCTTGTGCTGGCGCTTGAGGATGATCTTCTGCGTGTTGGAGACGATGATGTTGAAGCGCGAACGATCCAGTGTGTCGAGCGAGGTGCCTGCTTCTTCGAGGTAGTGGAAGCGCAGGTGGATAGTCAGGAAATTCACGTACTCTGGCGGTACGACACGGGTCATATCGAAGGACTCGATTTCCTTCAGAGACTGCAACACCGTCTTGTCAGGAGCGAACACCAAGGCGTTGTGGCAGTAGCGCGCGTCTTTCTCGAATTTGTTGCCCAGCAGGAACTCGTAGAAGATGCAGGTTGCCATCAGGATGGTCTTGCCTGTACCCATCGTCAGAGCGAAGATGTAGTTTGGGTAGGCACGCGAGTTCTTGCGCATTGCCGCAAACACGGCCTTGTACTGATCCTGCGTGACAGCATCGAACAGGCCCACTTGCCCCGCTTTGCCGGAGACCACTCCACCCTCGGCACGCTCTGCGAAGCGCCCCTGTTTCTCGAACCACTGCTGGAAGATTTCCTCGACCTTCGCGTTGCCGAGGAACTCCTTGAGAAAGACGTAGGTTTCCAGTGCCTCGAACTGAGGTTGGCGCAGGAAGGACTTCGGGTTCCTCTCAGGGTTGTTGAAGTCGAGGAACTTGCGTGTCAGTTCCTTATAGTGCGTGCGGATCGTGCCTCGGTTGGCCTGATAGAACTGCCAGAGAAACTGGAAGAAGGCGAAGTCGAGCGAAGCGCTCACCGCCTTGCCTGCGCGCTTAGTCGCCATTGCTGACGCTCCCTTCCCAGGATTCCGACAGCAGATCGGTGATCTTCACGCGGATCGTGCCCGCATCGCCTGGGACCTTGTACGCGCCCTTGACCATCTCGCCCTTGTCAGGGATGTCCACCACTGCCGGTTGCAGCACCGCGCCGTCGTAGTTCCAGTCGATCAGTACGGACTCGACCAGCTCCTTCCAGTCATCGACCGACTCCTTCTGCAGCGAGAGCTTCTGTAGCAGGTTCATCGGGTAGAACTTTTCGATGACCAGCTCGCCGTTCTTGATGACAACCTTGGCCTGCGAGTCGCGCTTGAATTCCAGATCGGCCTTGTCTCGCAGGATGTCCACCACCTCAACGTCGATCTTGAAGGGCTTGGCGGCCAACTCCAGTTGAGCGGCCAAGTCAGGCTCGTGCCCCATACAGACGAGCGTGATCTTCTCGATCGGGCGGTTCGAGCTTTCGTTCTGCTTGCGTTCCCAGGCCTTGTAGTCGAAACCCGCGATCAGCTCGTTCAGGTCGGCGCGCGTGGCGATGCGGTTGACGGGCATGATCTTGACCATGCGCCCGTCCTTCTCACCGTCGAACACCGTGCTGAACTCCAGCTTCTGAACTTCCAAGGCTTCTATTAGCAGTTCCTTGGCTTGGATGGGGTTGCGGAAAATGTCGTAATGGTTGACGTTGTGGATCTCGAATCCCGTGAAATGTCTGATCTCGTCGCCGAGCGACTTCTGGCCTAGTTCTGCAGCTGCTCCTACGAGGCGTCTGGTTGTCGTTTGGATTGCGCCCAGATTGATGTCCGCGCCTATCACGCGACGTCCCTTCTTAACGGCAGCGACCGCGGTAGTTCCCGATCCGATGAACGTGTCAAGAACAAGCCCCCCAACCGATGACGCGAGTTCGAGAACGCGATCTAAGAGCTCTACAGGCTTCTGGGTCGGGTAGCCCGTGATCTCTGAGTTATTCCCCTTCAGCGTGGAAATGTCAGCCCAGAGGTCGTTGATCTGCTGCCCTTTGTACTCATCGAGATAGATCTTCTTGTAAATCTGCTTGGTCTTCGAATCAGGAAAGTAAAGGCGACCCTCGGCATCCCACTGCCGCATGGTCTCTAAAGGGATTGCCCACCCATTTGGCGGAGTTTTGTAGCCCTTATAGTCATACATCAGGTTTGGCCGTGGCGAAGGGCTGCGAAGCACATTGACCATGAATCGCCGTCCGTTGGGGTCCGTGTATCGGAACTGCTGATCGATGTACTCCTGATCTGCCGGGACAAACACAGGGTTGATCAGATAGGCGTCGGACTTCGCGTACCAAAGAATTCGATCCGTGGCAGTCGACAGGCGAGACATGGAACCCAGCGCAGACCCTCCTTTTCGTCGCCAGACAATTTCGTTAACAAAGTTGTTAGCGCCAAATACTTCGTCCAGCAGACAGCGCAAGTGGTGATTGCGATGCCAGTCGCAGTGAAGAAACAATGACCCGGTGGGCCCCAGCAGTTCCCGCAGGAGAACGAGTCTCTCGTACATGAACTGGAGGTACTCGTCGTTACTCCAGATGTCACCGTACTGTTTCTCCTCGATTGAGCTCTGGTCGCCAAGCACCTGTTTGCCCTTCGTCTGCACTTTGAGCTTGTAATCCGCCTTCGAGTCAAACGGTGGGTCAATGTAGATCAGGTCAACTTTGCCCCTGAACTGCCTCAGCAGATGGCTCATCACCTGCAGGTTGTCACCCCAGAAAATCTTGTTGCGCCAGCCATCCACTTCTTCGCCGTGGACCTCCTTCAACTGCGCCGGGTAGTACTGCGTCGAGGTGAACGGGCGCTTGCCGCGCCAGTTGAGCATCGGGTAACCCTTGATTGGCTCGAACTCGAACTTCTCGACGTTGGTGGTGACGCCATCGGGCGTGGCCAGTTGCAGGCTGTCCTGCGCAGGTGTGGTTTTGCTCATTTGTCGTTTTTCCTGAATTTCCAATTCTTGTTGTCGCAGTAGGCGCGCATGTCGCAGCTCTGGCACAGCTTGGCCGGGCGTGCAGCGATCTGGTAGTCCTGCCGCTCGATGCGCGCCACGATGTCGTCGAAGCGCGCGATGGTCTTGCCGATGGCGCGGTCATCCTTGGTGAAGGAGACGTAGGGGTTCCCGCCGTCCTCGCCGGTGTAGTACAGGTGCATCCGGCTGACCTTCTGGCCTGTACGTTCTTCCACCAAATGGGCGTAGACCTCCAACTGGTGCTGGTACTGGCGCAGGCGATCCCGATCCTTCTCCATGTCGGGCTTCTTTTCCGACTTGAAGTCGATGATCTCGACCGTGTCGTTCTCACCTCGGATCAGGTCGACGCTGCCCTTCAAGATGTACTGCTGCTTGATGAGCGAGATCTCGACCTCCGCCTCCTTGATGCGATCCCAGTTGCCGTTCTCGCGCTCGTAGTAGCGCAGCACGTGCAGCAGCGCCGCCTGTTGCGAGGAGGGCGCGAGGTAGACGCGCTCCTTCTTGGAGAGCATCGCGTAGTTGGTCGAGAACCAGCCCTTGATGCCGTCCAGGGTGATGGAGCCTTCCTCGCCGCGCAGAACCGTCTTGTGAATGTCCTCGATGGTCTGGTGCACCAAGGTACCGAACAGCATCGGGCTCTCGCGGATGGGCGTGAACTCCAGTTCCTTGAAGAAGCGGTACTGCTCGGCGCAGTTCTCAAACACCGTGATGTGCGACGTGAAGGAGTATTCGCGCTTGAGGTTGATCTGCTTGACGGCCTCGAAGGTGAGCGCCGACAGATCAACGTCACGCCAACTGGGCAGCTCATAGAACAGCCGCTCGAAGTATTTGGACGGCGACTTGCCGCGCCCCTGCTTCTCCTGCGCGGCCAGCACCAGCAGGTTCTGCGCGCGCGAGAAGGCGGTGTAGAACAGCCGCCAGAAGTCGAAGTTCTTGATGTGGTCGAGCGGCTCGAAGCGTTCCTTGGAGAGATAGCCGCCGTCTTCCAGCAGCACGTCGAGCGCGCTGTATTGCTTGCGCGGCACAGCCTCCAGCGAGCCACACACGACCACCGGAAACTCCAGTCCCTTGGATTGGTGGATCGTCAGAAACGATACGCAGCCCTTGGGTGCGTACTCGGCCTCGTCCTCGTACTCGCCGATGCCGCCATCCTGCAGGAAGCGCAGGAACTGGTTGAACAGGTCGCGAATGTTCTTTTCCAGCCATTCCGGGTTGAGCACGCTGACAAAGTGCAGGTACTCGAACTTGGTGAGCAGCTTGGAGAAGATGCCAAGGTTGCGCGCAGCGCGTCCCTTATCCACGCCTTGCACTGTCTCCTCGGTGAGGAAGCGCGAGAACAGTGGAAACTGCAGCAACTGGTAGAACAGGCCGGAGAAGGCGTAGTCGGTGTTCTGCGTCAGCACGGCGTGGCGCTTGGCCAGCGGGCGCGCCCAGTCCAGCAGAGGCTTGTTTTCCGGCTTTCGCAGCTCGTCCGTGAAGGGCTTGAAGCAAAGCTGGTCGTAGTAGTCCCAGATGGGCAGCGTGACACCTTCTGCCCATGCACGCACCTTAGGGAACTGCGGAAAGA
This sequence comes from Oryzomicrobium terrae, assembly GCF_008274805.1. Lineage (NCBI taxonomy): Bacteria > Pseudomonadati > Pseudomonadota > Betaproteobacteria > Rhodocyclales > Rhodocyclaceae > Oryzomicrobium > Oryzomicrobium terrae. The sequence goes on along the minus strand of NZ_CP022579.1, from coordinate 3,446,160 downwards.
GGAAGATCAGCGCGCCGATCATCAGGCGGATTTCCTCGCGCTCGAAGAACATGTTCGAGCGGGGCGAGAACACGGGTACGCCCTGCGCTTCGAGGAAGCGCGCCAGCGCCACGACCTTGTCGTTCTTGACCGAGCGGAACAAGAAGGCCACCTGATTCCAGTCCGCAAGCTGGCCCGAGTCCTTCAGGCCATTGAGGAAGGCCAGGACCTCCGCGTGCCAGTTGGTGGTGTCGTCCTTATCGTCACTGGCGGCCAGCCGCACCGCCGTCGGCAGGTCGGGGAAGTCATCCTCGCGCGGGACGATCTGTTTGGCGAAGCGAAACACGCGCGTGCCGTCGTCCCATACCTGCTCCTTCATCCATTCGTTGTAGAAGCGGATGATATCCGGGTGCGAGCGGTAGTTGACGGTCAGCTTGATCTGCTTGCATTGGCCTTCATCGAACAGCGCCGGGAACTCCAGGATGTTGCGGATGGTGGCACCGCGAAAGCGGTACAAGCCCTGGTCGTCGTCGCCCACCACGCACAGATTACGGCGCTCGCCCGCCAGCAGCAGAAGGATGCGTTCCTGAATGGTGTTGGTGTCCTGGTACTCGTCCACCATCAGGTGGGTGAGCTTTTCGCGCAGTTGTGCCAACACCTCGGGGCGCTTTTCCAGCAGTTGCAAGGCCTCGTACTGGATGCCTGAGAAGTCCAGCGAGTTGTGCTCGTGCAGCAGCTCCTGGTACTTGGCGAAGCAGGTGGCCAACGCGCGGACTTCTGGTTCAGGGGCCGCTGCAAGCGTGGTTGCGTCGAGCGCTTCCTCGCTGACTTTGTTGAGCCACTTGAGCAAGTTCTCCGACTGCGCCCAGCGGCCCGTCTGGTCATCGCCCATGACAAGCTCGGCGTCTGGTAGCGTGCGGAAGTCCTTGATGTGCTGGTAGAGGAAGTACTGCTGGTCGAACTGGTCGAACAGCGTGAAGCTGCGCTTGAGCCGGGTGAACTCGCGGTAGTCCTCCAGTAGTCGCAGGCAGATGGAGTGGAAGGTACCGAGGTACATTTCGTTCAGATTGAACTGGATGTCCAGCTCGGCGAGCCGGTTGGAGATGCGGGTGGTCAGCTCGCGCGCGGCCTTGTCGGTGAAGGTGACGACCAGCAGTGACTCGGGGGCGACTCCCTTGTGGGTGATGAGGTAGACGATCCGTTCAACCAGGGTGAAGGTCTTGCCGGAGCCCGGGCCTGCAATGATCAGCACCGGGCCATCGGTGGCCAGAATGGCTTCAAGCTGCTGAGGATTGGCCTTGGACTGGAGTGAGGTCGCGCTGAGGCTCATTCCGCCCCCTCGTCGTCATCCACCATTGCCTTGCCGACGCGACTGGCGATCCACTGATCCAGATCGCTGCGTCTGAAGCGCCAAGTTCCCCCAAGCTTGAATGCGGGGAGCTTGCCGCTGGCGGCCAGACGATAGACCGTGCGTTTGCCTGCCTTCAGGAAGGCAGCAACCTCATCAATCGTGAGGATCTCGTCGGGCTGGTCGCTCATCGGCTTTCCTATGTCATTTGCACCGAGCTTGGTTTAACACCATATCTTGTCATAATGTTTCGCAATTGGGCAGACTTGGGCAAACTTGGCATCAGACAGATGCCTGACCGAGAGGGGGGCGGTGGTGGCATCGAACTACGAAGCGATCTGCGAAGAAAACCAGCGGCGCTACGGCACCGACATCGGCCGGATCGGTCCAATGTTGCTTGCTGACAGGTACGACGACCGGACGCACTTCATCTTTGAGTTGCTTCAGAACGCGGAGGACGCACTCGGTCGGCGCGGCGACTCGGCCGGGCCGCGCAAGGTCACGTTCGAACTGGCCCCGACCCGGCTGTCGCTCTCACACTTCGGGCGGCCGTTCGATGAGGCGGATGTCCGGGGCGTGTGTGGCATTGCTGAGAGCACCAAAGACAAGTTCTCGATTGGCCGGTTCGGTATTGGCTTCAAGTCGGTCTACACCTTTACCGACCGCCCTGAGATTCATTCCGGCGACGAGGATTTCGCCATCAAGGACTACGTGCAGCCACAACGGGCGGGGCGCACGGAACGCGAGGCGGGAGAAACGCAGATCGTCCTCCCGCTAAAGCATGGCGACGACACCGCGCAGAAGGAGATCACGGCGGGGTTCCAGCATCTGGGCCCCGGCGCGCTGCTGTTCTTGAGGCACATCGAAGAGATCAACTGGAGTGTCGAGGGTGGCGCGTCCGGGTTCTACTTGCGCAACAGCCCTGAAGCCTTCGGGAGCAACGTCCGTCGCATCACGGTGATCGGTCAAGAGAGCGGAAAGGCGGAAGTCGATCAGAACTGGCTGGTGTTCCACCGTGAAATGTTTTCTGACACGCAGGATGCCGTCGGTCGCGTGGAGATCGCGTTCTCGCTGGTCGCGGTCAAGGATGCGCCGGGCCGCTGGTCGGTTCAGCCCGTGGCCTCATCGCCGCTGGTGGTGTTCTTCCCGACAGTGGTGCAGACCAATCTCGGCTTTCTGGTGCAGGGGCCGTATCGCACGACACCTAGCCGCGACAATATCCCGCGCGGAGAGCCGTGGAATCAGCATCTGGTCAAAGAGACGGCCAACCTGCTGGTGGAAGCGATGCGCTGGATGCGCGACAACGCGATGCTGGACACGTCTGCCTTGCGTTGCTTACCGCTCGATCGTGAGAAGTTTCCCGCAGGAGCGATGTTCGCGCCAATCTTCGAGAGCGTCCGGCAGGCGCTGTGGAGTGAACCGCTGCTGCCTCGATTCGACGGTGGTTTTGTCCCTGCCTCCCAAGCAAAGCTGGCGCGTACGCAGGAGTTGCGAGATCTGCTCAGCCCGGAGCAGATCGAAGCGGTGTTCGGCTCCAAGGCCTCCGCGTGGCTGACAGGCGTCATCACCCCGGACAGACAGCCGGAGATTCGCTCTTACCTGATGCAGGAGCTGAACGTTGCCGAGGTGACGCCAGCCACGCTGGTTCCGCGTCTGACAGGGCCTTTTCTCGAAGCCCAATCCGACGATTGGGTGAGGCGACTCTACGAGTTCCTGAATGGTCAAGAAGCTGCCCTGCGCCGCAGCCTCGACAAGATTCCCTTGATCCGCCTCGAAGACGGCACCCACGTCGTTGGGCGCGAGAACGGGGCGGCGAAAGCCTTTCTGCCGAGTGCTATCAAAACCGGCTTCCCAACGATACGCTCTGCAGTGTGCGCGTCAGTTGATGCACGCAGCTTTCTCATCGCACTCGGCATCACCGAACCCGATCAAGTCGATGACGTAGTGTTGAACCTGCTGCCGAAATATCAGCAAGAGACGGTCGATATTGACGACGAGGAATACGCAGCCGACATTGAGCGCATCCGCAACGCGTTCAATACCGATTCGAAAACCCAACGGGAAAAGCTCCTCACAGCGCTACGCGAAACGCCCTTCGTGATGGTGGTCGACACCGGTGACGCCAAAGGCTACGTCGCCAAGCCTGGCAACATCTACATCGCCACTGACCGCCTGAAACAGCTCTTCGCCGGCGTTCCGCGTGTCTTCATCGTTGACGACAGGTACGACTGCCTGCGCGGCGAGGAGATGCGCGAATTGCTGGAGGCGTGTGGTGCATTGAGGTATCCGCGTCCCCTAGAAGCGCCGACTGCGCTTTCATTGGAAGAGAAGAGAGAACTACGTCGAAAGACCGGCTACGTAGAGTTGGGTGCCAGAGAACGAGTCGTTGACTGGGTGCTGAATGGCTTCGACGCCTTGATTGACTTGCTGCCCAAGCTCATCCCCGAACAACGCATTGAGCGCGCCCGCCTGATCTGGGAGAGCTTGGGTGACCTTGAGGAACGTCGTGGGCGTGGCATCTTCGATGGTTCTTACAGTTGGTCGCATTACGGGGAGCGCAGGACGCCGCCATTTCCGGCTGCCTTCGTTCGCCGCCTCAACACGGTAGCGTGGGTGCCCGACGCCAACGGCGACCTTTTGCCGCCAAACCTTGTGTTGTTCGATCCCCTCGGCTGGAAGACCAACCCCTTCTTGCTGACCAAAATCGACTTCAAACCGCCGATCATCGACCAATTGGCCAAAGAAGCAGGTATCGATCCTGCGGCCCTCGACTTGCTGCGAAAGCTCGGCATTACCAGCGTGGCAGATCTGACTTCCCGGCTTGGGATCACTGGCGCACCTTCAGATGACGAGGCTCCAGCCGATGACGCGCCGTCTGACGAAGTTCCGACCGAAGAGGAGGCGGACGACACAAAGCCATCTGGCGACGATGTCTACGACGACGCGAAAGACCTGTATGGCGACGGGATGCCGGACATTCCACCAGGATCGCTCGCCCCGGACGGCGGCGACGGCGCAACGAGTGGCACAGGGCGCGGCGGTCACGGAGGAACTGGCACTGGGACGCCACGTAGCGGCGGCCAGGGCAACGACGGGCCACACGGTGGCTCCGGTGGCCACCCCGGTGGCGGCGGAAAAAGCGGCGGAACCAGCAACGGGGGACAGGGAAAGCGGGCGCCAGGTTCTGCTGGCGGAAGGCCGTTCATTTCCTACCTCGGCACCCATCCCGACGACGAGGAAGCTGATCCAGACAGCCTCGATCAGGCAACGCGGATGATGATCGAGGATCACGCTCTTACCCTGATCATTTCGCTCGAACCCAGGTTGCAACGCACTCCGGAAGGCAACCCAGGTTTCGATCTATTCGAAGCCAACGGCGATGGCCAGCCAGTTCGATGGGTCGAGGTCAAGTCGATGACTGGCAGTCTGGAGAATCGACCCGTGGGTCTTTCCCGCACGCAGTTCGATCATGCCCACGCGAAGGGCAATGCGTACTGGCTGTACGTAGTCGAGCATGCGACCGACGCAGAGAAAGCGCGGGTTCTCAGGATTCAGAACCCTGTTGGTCACGCGCGGACGTTCACGTTCGACAAAGGCTGGAGCCAGATCGCGCGAACGGAACCACCGAAATCGTCTCAACCGAAAGCCTGATCCATGTCTACCCTCAAGCCCATGGCGGGAAGTTCACTAGAGCACTCGGCCCTCAAGCAGCGCCATCGACTGGTGCGCGACGGACATCCGACCAACCTGACGCTGCGCATCCACAGGGCCTTGAGCTGGCTGCATCGCGCCGAGCAGTCGGAGGATATGGACGGCAAATTCATCTTTCTGTGGATCGCCTTCAATGCTGCCTACGCGCAGGAACTCGACGACAGTGACCGCACGGCCGACAAGGTTACTTTCACAGCCTTTCTCCAAAAGCTCTGCGATCTCGACACAAGCAAACGCATCGCCGACCTGATCTGGAAGGAATTCTCCGGCAGCATCCGCACGCTACTCGACAACCCCTATGTTTTCCACCTGTTTTGGGAGTTCCAGCGTGGCCGGATCGGTGAAGACGAGTGGAGGGATCGGTTCGCCAGCGCGAAGAAATCGGCACAGTCCGCACTGGCCAGCGGCAATACGCCCGCGCTGCTCTCGGTCATGTTCAATCGCCTCTACACGCTGCGCAATCAACTGATCCACGGTGGTGCGACGTGGGATGGCAAGGTCAATCGCGACCAGTTACGTGATTGCACGCGTCTGCTGGGCAAGCTGGTTCCAGTGATCATTGCGCTGATGATGGACAATCCGAACGCACTGTGGGGCGACGCCGTCTATCCAGTTGTCGATCAAAACGTCTGACCCCATCGCGGCACATCGCTAAAGTGGTAGGTAAACCTTTCATTACCGCCTGAGAGTTCGGAAAGCTGAAGGTCAGCCTCGGCCGACTTGCAGCCCATTAGGTATCTCATGAGGCCTCGGGCGGAGGTCGTTGGTTTCGTCTCGGCTTTCGAGACGACCTTGCCACCGGAGGAAACAAGAGGGCGTCCCAGCGGTCGCTCTTGTCAGAGTGCGCGTGACTTTTCTCTGTAAAGGGCGAGATATGGGAATCAGTGACCTAATCGCCAAGTTGCAGACTAGCTTCTACTCAGATCCTATGGACGCCGTCTTAAAAGCCATTGGCGTGGAGTGATGATTTTAAGGTCTGCCTACCTGCTGGAAGGCGTCGTGAACGCTAGTGATGAGCTTGCTGCGTTTTGTTCTTGTGTTGTGACGGTTTGGTGAGCGTAAGGGGGTTGTGTGGTGTTACGTGTCACAGATCAACTTACAAGAAATCATATTTTAATCATATGGTTGGATTTTATTTGTGCAATTAAGCCCGATTGAGAGCAAATCGAACCTGTCAGTAACAACAGTATATTTAACACTCCGAAGGCAGGGTCGTGCGTTCGAATCGCGCCGGGCGCGCCAAAGATTCAAGAAAGGGCTGATTCCGCAAGGAATCGGCCCTTTTTGTTTTGCGCGCACGCTGGATTTCTACACGTCACTGCGACACGTGAAGGGCGCGCCGTCATGCTGAGACACGCCGTTTTGGCATGAAGCGGCCCTGTATGGACACCGTGCGTCGCGCCAAAGGCGGCGTTCGTAACAATGGCTAGGCCACGCTGAACGAACGACGGTTTTATTCCCTATTGGAAGATGGCGCTAGGCTGTCCAGTTCGGCCCGCTCCCGGGCATCGAGCTGGGCCACCAGCCCGGTTTCCCAGGCCAGGTAGCGGCGGGCTGCCTCCCGGTTGCCGTCGTGGCGGTCGTGCACGAAAAACAGGTAGTCGATGCACGCGCTGTCTGCCGGATCGTCCGGCGTGGTTTCAACGCGGCCGCCCGTCGCTTTCCAGGCGGTCAGGCCGCCGTCGAGCAGGGCTACCGTGGCCGCGCCGAGCCGCCGGGCCTCGTCCCCGGCCAGGGCGGCGATGGCCGGGTCGTCGGCCACCAGGACTACGTTTTGGCCGGCCAGGGCCAGGTCGGCCAGGCGCGGGCGGAGCGCCCAGGTGGAACCCGGGATGTGGCCCTGGCGGTAGGTCATGCCCGGGCGTACGTCGATGACGCATAGGTCGCCCCGGGCGAGGCGTTCCGCCAGCTCGGCGGCGCCGATGGGGGGCGGGGCAGCGGGGAGCGCGACCGTTCCCCCGGGCGGGTAGCCGTTGCTACGGCCAGTGCAGGCGTGCAGATTCTCCTGGTCCGCCAGGCCCCCAGCCAACACCCACACCTCATAGCCCAGGCGTGCCAGCCAGGACCCCACCACTGGGGCACGGATGCCGTCGTCGTCCACCAGCACCAGGCGGGCGCGGCGCACGGCGATGAACTGGTCGGTGGCCTGGATCAGCTGCCCCCCCGGGGTGGATTGGGCGCCGGGCAGGCTGCCGGCCTGGAATTCTTCCGGAGCGCGTACGTCGCACAGGTAGGTGCTGCGCGACGTATCGGCGAGGAATTCGCTGACCCGGGCGGCACTGGCGCTACCCACGCCCCAGCGCCGTGCCAGGCGGCGGGCCGCGTAGCGGCGCGCCTCCGGGTCGGCGGGGTGGGCGTCGTCCGGATAGCGCCGAGCGCTGCCGTGTTCCAGTGTCAGGTCGGCCAGGACCCAGCCCTGGGTGCCGTTCTCCAGGGCATACACCGGGTTGGGCAGGCCCAGGTCGATCAAGGTCTGGGCGCCGATCAGGCTGCGGGTGCGGCCGGCGCAGTTCACCACGATGGTGGTGTCCGGCCGGGGGGTCAGGGCGTCGATGCGCAGGGCCAGCTCGCCGTTGGGGCAGCACACTGCCCCGGGGATGTTCATCTTGCGGTATTCGGCGAAGGGCCGGCCGTCCACCACCACCAGGTCGCGGCCCTCGGCCCGCCAGGCGGCGAGCTGCTGCGGGGTGACGCGGGGCGTGTGGCAGCGGTGCTCCACCAGCTCGCCGAAGGTCTTGGAGGGCACGTTCACCCCGGCGAACAGGGCGAAGCCGGCGGCAGCCCAGGCGGCGGTGCCGCCGTCGAGCACGTAGGGCCGGTAGCCGAGGGCGGCCAGGCGTTCCGCCGCCCGGTCGGCCACGCTGCCAGTTCCTCCGCTACTGCCGTTGCCGTCGTCGCACAGCACCAGCCGCACCTGGCGGTTGGGCAGCAGGCGCGGGGCGTCCAGCTCCAGCCGGCTGTAGGGCAGGGGCACGGCGTAGAGCAGGTGGGCTTCGCCGAACTGGCCGGCTTCGCGCACGTCGCACAGGGCGATCTCGGCGCCGTCGTGGAGCCAGTCCTTGAGGGTGGCCGGGGCGATGCGGGCGGGAAACGTGACGGAGCGGGCGGCGGGGTGGCCGGAGGCCGCCGGGGTGGGGGGCGCGGCCATGGGCAGGTTTAGCGCCGGGTGGCGACGCCGATGGCCATGGGCTGGCAGGTGCCGGCGTCCACGTCGAAGGTAGTGCGTGCCGCCAGGGTTTCCAGGGCGCGGCCGTACATGTGCAGGTGGCGGATCACCTGGTCGCCGCGGATTTCCACGGCGTGGATGTCGTCGGGCATCAGGGCGATGCCGCTGCCCGGGCCCACCACCACCGTCTCGCGCAGGCGCAGGGTGGCCCGGCCCGGAGTGCGGCCGTCGTCGAGGCGGTCGTAGACGTCGTTGTGCTCCTCGCCGTCCACCGCCGCCACGCAAGCCCAGGTGGTGTGGTCGTGGGGCGGGATGCGTTTGCCCGGGCGCATCACGTTGAGGTAGAGGGCGAAGCTGCGGTCCGCCTCCTCGTGGATGAAGTAGCGGGCCTGGCGTTCCCCCTCCTCGGGCGGGGCGAACTCGGCGCCGCGCCACCACTCGCCGTGGGCGGCCAGGCTTTTGACCTGTTCCAGGATGCCGGCCAGGGCCTCTCGGTCGAAGGGCTGGCGGGCGGCCAGCTGCTGCATGGCGGCGATGGCGCGGGTCACGGCCTGGCGGCGTTCTTCCTGGAGGGACATGGGGATTCCTTGCAAAAAATTGATGGAAACGGACGGCGAAAAGTTTAAAGTCCGCGCCAGTCGCGGGGCAATTGAATTATGCTGATCGAAAACATAAGCAACGCTAATAGATGAAGACCCTGGACCTGGACCTGTTGCGTACCCTGCTGGCGGTGGTGGACCACGGCAGTTTTGCCGCGGCGGCGCGGCGCCTGTACAAGACCCAGTCGGCTGTCACCCAGCAGATGCAGCGCCTCGAAGCGAGCCTGGGCTTTGCCCTGTTCGACAAGGTCGGCCGGGGTAAGCGCCTCACCCCCCGGGGTGAGCAGCTGCTCGGCTACGCCCGGCGCCTGCTCGCCCTCAACGACCAGACCTTGCACGCCCTGCGCCAGGACGGCGAGGGCGCCACCCTGCGCATCGGCTCGCCCCACGACGTGGCCGACACCCTGCTGCCCGGTCTGCTCGCTGGCTTCGCCCAGGCCTATCCTCAGGTGCAAATGCAGATCCACGTCGGGCGCAGCCCCTTCCTCATGGACGACCTGCGCCGCGGCGACCTGGACATGACCGTGTCCACCCGCCGCGACGATGCCCTGCCCGGCCTGACGCTGCGGACCTCGCCCACGGTGTGGGTGTGCGCCGAGGAGTTCCCCTACCGGCGCGGCGATCCCCTGCCCCTGATTCTGGCCGACGAGCCGAGCATCTTCCGCCAGCTGGCGCTCAACACCCTGGAGCACGCCACCGTGCCCTGGCGTATCAGCTACGAATCGCCCACCCTGATCGGCATCAAGGCCGCCCTGCGCGCCGGCCTGGGCGTCACGGCGCGCAGCGTCGAGCTGCTCGACCCGACCCTGCGGGTGCTCGGCGAGGCCGAGGGGCTGCCGCGCCTGCCGGACGTGTCGTACCACCTGTACCTGCGCGGCGATGGCGGCCATCCCATCGCCCGTCGCCTGTTCCGGCAACTGGCCGGCGGCCTGGCGCCCTTCGGCCCCGCCGTGGCCGACGAGGAATGAGGGGGCGCCCCGCTCCCCCGCCTTCCCCACCGACGGCACCCCGCCCATGTTCTCCGCCCTGTTCGCCCTGCCGCGCACCGTCTGGCTGATCGGCCTGATCAGCCTGGTCAACGACAGCGCCAGCGAAATGCTCTACCCGCTGATCCCGCTCTACCTATCGTCGGTGCTGATGGCCGGGCCGCGGGCCCTGGGGATCATCGAGGGTATCGCCGAAGCCACCGCCAGCCTGCTCAAGCTGTTTTCCGGGGTGGTGGTGGACCGCACCCGCCGGAGCAAGCCCTGGATCGTCTTCGGCTACGGCCTGGCCGGGCTGGGCCGGCCGCTGATCGCCTTCGTCGCCAGTTGGCCGTGGCTGCTGGTCCTGCGTTTTGCCGACCGGGTCGGCAAGGGCCTGCGCTCCTCGCCCCGGGATGCCCTGCTGGCCGCCAGCGTGGCACCGCAGCGGCGCGGTCTGGCCTTCGGTGTGCACCGGGCGATGGACAACGCCGGGGCGGTGGTCGGTCCCTTGCTGGCCGCGCTGCTGCTCGGCACCGGGATGCCCCTGCGCGACATCTTCCTCTGGTCGGTGTTGCCGGCCGGCCTGTGCCTGGCCTTGGCCCTGGCCCTGCGCGAACCCGTGGCGGACAGCGCGGGGCGGGAGGCCCAGGCGGTGCGTCCTTTCGACTGGCGCCTGGGTGACCTGCCAGCCACGTTCCGCCGCTACCTGGCGGTGGTGGCCCTGTTCACCCTGGGCAATTCGTCCAACATGTTCCTGCTGCTGCGCGCCCGGGAACTGGGGGTCGCCGAGGCCGCCATCCCCCTGCTCTGGGCAGCGGTGTCGGCGGTGGCGATGCTCTTTTCCACCCCCCTGTCGGCCCTGTCGGACCGCTTCGGCCGGGTGCCCCTGCTGACGATGGGTTACCTGGCCTACGGCCTGTTCTACCTCGGCATGGGCTGGCTCGCCCACGACGGCGCCTGGTTGTTCGCCCTGTTCGCCTTTTACGGCCTGTTCCTGGCCGCCACCGAAGGGGTGGAAAAAGCCCTGGTGGCCGATCTGGCCCCGGCGGCGCGACGCGGTACCGCCTTTGGTTGGTTCAACCTGACCAGCGGCGCCTGCCTGCTGCCCGCCTCCCTGGTCTTCGGCTGGCTCTACCAGACGGCCTCGCCCCGCGTGGCGTTCTCGTTCTCGGCGGGCTGCGCCTTGCTCGCCGCCCTTCTGTTGTGGCGCTGGGTAAGGGCCGACTGCCATCCGCCATCCCACGCCGGGATGTAACCCGGCGCCGGGATAATGCCTGCGCTACCCACCCTGTCCGCCCCGTTGTTCCTGCCCTGACCCGGCAGCAAGGAAACTCCATGGAAGCCCTGCAAAACATCAACCTCGCCTCCCTGCTCGATTCCCTGATCAGCCTGACCACGGCCTTCGTCCTCGGCGGGCTGGTCGGCTTCGAGCGCCAGTATCGGCAGCGCACCGCCGGGTTGCGCACCAACGTCCTGGTCGCCGTGGGGGCGGCGATCTTCGTGGACATGGCCAACCGACTGCACGGCCACGACGGGGCGGTGCACGTGGTGGCCTACGTGGTGTCGGGCATCGGCTTCCTTGGCGCCGGGGTGATCATGCGCGAGGAAGGCAATGTGCGCGGCCTCAACACTGCCGCCACCCTGTGGGGTTCGGCGGCCATCGGTGCCTGCGCCGGCGCCGACCTGATCCTGGAAGCCATCGTCGGCACCCTGTTCGTGCTGGCCGCCAATACGCTGCTACGGCCGATCGTCAACGCGGTCAACCGCCAGCCCCTCGACGTGGCCGCCGTGGAAGTGACCAATACGGTCTATGTGATCGTCGAGCGGGGCCGCCAGAAAGAGGTGCTGGCCATGCTCGAAGCGGCCCTGGAAGGGAGCGGCTACCCGGTGCAGGACCTGGAGATCCACGCCTTTGGCAGCGATGCGGTGGAAATCGAGGCCACCCTGGCGGCTACTGCGGTGGAGGGTGGACACCTGGATGCCCTGGTGGCCCGCCTGGCCGCTTCGCCCCTGGTCAGCCAGGCCTTCTGGAGTCCGAGCACTACCGAGTGAGGCGGGCCGGGGCGGCTCAGCCATGCTGACACTGTCGCTCCCGGCGCCGCTCCGCTATACCTGTTCCGAGGCGTCGCCGGCTTCGCCCAGGATCGACCAGGCGTACATCAGGCTGGCCTCGCAAAATTCCCGGTCGTCGTCCCGGTCGCGCCACCATACGGCGCCGCGGGGGTCGGGACCGAGGTACTGCCAGTGGCGTTGCTCGCCGCTGCACAGTTCGATCAGGTAGGTTTTGTTCAATTGCAGGTTGTTCATCGCCGCCGTAGTGCCGTGCCAGGAGTGGGAGATGGGGATGCCGAGGGGGATGCCGACGGTCCATTGTGCGCCCCCGGGGGGCGGGGCGAAAAGGCGGCATGTGAGGAGGGCGTGAGCCATGCAGGGCAGCGAACCAACAACAGGCAGCGGTGCGCCTTCCGGGCTGGAGGCGTTGCTCGTCGCCCAGTTGAGCGAGGCGGCGATCTTCGCCGACCGGGACGGAGTGATCCGGCTGTGGAACGATTCGGCCGTGGCGATTTTTGGCTTTAGCCGGGAAGAGGCCCTCGGGCGCAGCCTCGACCTGATCATTCCGGAGCGCCTGCGCCCGGCCCACTGGCAGGGCTACCACCGGGCCATTGCCCGGGGGGCCACCCAGCACGGCCGCCGCTCGGCCATCACCCGGGCCCTGACCGGGACAGGGGAGACGATCTACGTGGACATGAGCTTCGCCGTGATCTGCGATTCCCACGGTGGGGCCCTCGGCTCCCTGGCCATTGCCCGGGAAGCGACCGAGCGCTACCGCCAGGACAAGGCGCTGCGCGAACGGCTGGCGACCCTGGAACAGGCCGCTGCCGACCGCGCTGGATCGTGAGCGGCGCCCTGCGCCGGCTGGAGCCGGCCTAGTGCGCCTGCTGATCGAGCTTGTGGGCCAGGGCGCGCAGCGGCGAGGTGATCTGCACCGGGTAGGGCGTAGCCGCCGGGGTCAGCTGGCGTAATTCCGGGGGGAGCTGGGCCAGTTCGGTGGCGGCATGCTGGCGCAGCGTGTTCAGGGGGTCGAGGGGCGGTTCGCGGCGCCCTTGGTGCATCACCGGCTGAAGCAGGGCCATGCTGTGTCCGGACGGTGGGGGTTCGCAACTGAGAGCCACCACGTCGTGGCGGAACAGGCCGTTTTCCTCCCGGACCCGATAGACCTGTTTTTCCCCCGGCCAGGTGGCCTTGCCCTCGGACAGCTTGCGCCGCGACTTGCCGGCGTAGGCTTGCAGCTTGTATGCGGAATCGAGGAAGGGGGCGTCGGCGGAGGTGGTCAGATGGGTGCCGACGCCAAAGCCGTCGATCGGCGCGCCGTTGGCCAGCAGCGCGGCGATGCGCGTCTCGTCCAGGCTGCCGCTGGCGAAAATGCGCACCTCGGGCAAGCCGCCCTGGTCGAGCAGGGCCCGCACCCGGCGGGCATGATCGGCCAGGTCGCCGCTGTCGAGGCGCAGGGCGCCGAGGCTGACGCCGCGGCGGCGCAGCTCCGGGGCCAGGGCCACCACCTTGGCGGCGGCGGCTTCGGTGTCGTAGGTGTCGATCAACAGGGTGACGTTGTTCGGCTGGGAGGCGGCGAAGTGGCTGAAGGCCTGGGCTTCCCGCTCGTGGGCCTCGATGTAGGAATGGGCCATGGTGCCGAACAAGGGAATGCCGTAGTGCTTGCCGGCCAGCACCGTGGCCGTGCCGGCAAAGCCGGCCAGGTAGCTGGCCCGGGCGGCGAGCAGCCCGGCCTCGGCGCCGTGGGCACGGCGCAGGCCGAAATCCACCAGTTGCTTACCCGGGGCGGCGAGCACGCAGCGGGCCGCCTTGCTGGCGATCAGGCAGGAAAAATTGAGCAGGTTGATCACCCGGCTTTCGACGAACTGGGCCTGGGCCAGGGGGGCGACGACGCGCAGGATCGGCTCATTGGGGAAGAACACGGTGCCCTCGCGCATGGCGTAGACGTCGCCACTGAAGCGGAAGTCGCGCAGCCAGTCGAGAAACACCGGGTGAAAACGCCCGGTCTGGCCGAGCCAGCGCAGGTCGTCGTCGCGGAAACGCAGGGTGGCCAGGTAGTCCACGACCTGTTCGATGCCGGCCACCATGAGGAAATTGCGCTGGGGCGGCAAGGCCCGGACGAAGAATTCGAACACCGCCGTATCGGCCATGCCCTCGTCCAGGTAGGCCTGGAGCATGGTCAGCTCGTACAGGTCGGTGAGCATGGGGGTGTAACCGTCGTTCATGGCGCGACCTCGTCCCAGGTGAGGGGGTGTGCGCCGAGGCGCAGCATTTCGTCTTCGGCGCGGCGGCCGTCCTCCGGTTGCACCGCCACGGCGCGGATCGCGTCGCGCAGCACGACCACTGCCAGCCCCTGTTGCCGGGCGTCGCGCACCGTGGCCAGGACGCAGTAGTCGGTGGCCAGGCCGCCGACGAAGATGCGTCGACAGCCCAACCGTTGCAGGTAGGCCCCCAGGCCGGTGCCCTGGAAAGCGGAATAGGCGTCGATTCCGGCGTGTGCCCCCTTGGAGATCAAGGTGGCGTTGGCCGGGACGTGTAGTCCCGGGGCAAAGCCGGCGCCGGGGCTGCCGGCCACGCAGTGGGGCGGCCAGGGGCCGCCCTGGGCGTGGAAGGAGCAGTGGTTGGCCGGGTGCCAGTCCCGGGTGAACACCAGGGGCAGGCCACGCTGCTGGAACAGGTGGATGTAGCGGTTGAGCGGCGCGACCACCCGGTCGCCATCGGCCACGGCCAGGGGGCCGCCGGGCAAGAAGTCGTTCTGTACGTCCACCACCACCAGGGCGTCCCCGTCGCCGGGCAGGCACGGCAGGGTCGGAGCGGGGGCAGCGCTGGCCGGGAGGGCCGATGAGGGCGGCACGGCGGGCCTTTCACGACTCGTGCAGGGGAATGCGCCGGTGCACGGCCCAGATCTTGGCCTTGGCGATGGCGATGCGGATCACCATGCCTTCTTCCATGCCATCCTCCAGGAGGGCGTTGGCAATGTCGATCGCCTTGGCCCGGACCACCGGTGCCAGGTGGCGCATCGCCGTCGGATAGTGGCTGCTGTTCCAGGGCACGGTGGCGGCCTCAGGCGACCCAGGTGACGCGCAGCAGGTTTTCCTCGGGGTTGTAGTGGAATTCCAGGGCGCCTTGATAGGCCCGGTGCAGGGCTTCGCCGATGCGCCGGGCGAGATGGATGTCGGTGGTGGTCACCAGCCATTCCTGTTCACCCTCCTCAATGGCCATGATGCGCTCCAGGGCGTGCTCGCTCCGCTCCCGGGATTCCTCGTGGCGGACCAGGCGCAGCAATTCATCGTGCAGGGTGTTGAGGCGTTCGCCGCGCAGGGTCAGGTAGCCCGCCGGAAAATGGTCGCGCTGCCGCTGGCAGGCCGGGCAGACCGTTTCGCTGGCGCCCTCGGGGCGGGGTTGCCAGACCCAGCGTCCCTGATGGTAGACGGCGCCGCATTCGGCGCAGACCGTGGGTTCCTTGAGCTTGCTCTGCAGCTTGTAGGTGTCGTGCACCCTTTCCAGCCACAGGTGGTGATCCCGGCCGATCGGGCTGAAACCTTTGTTGGGGACGTGGTGGGTCTTCATGGGAGTCTCCTGGCGTCGATGATATGCACGCCCCCACACCTCTGTTGCTGGTGGGCAAGAGGCAAGGCGAGCGGTAGCCTGTTCTAACTCCCCCTTCACTATATATGCCGGCGCCGCGAGGAAAAGGCCAATTTTCTGGACGGCGGCCGTTGGTGTGCTGTAATCAGTTCGTAGCCTTCTTTCTCCCCCCTTCCACCCCGGCCCCGCTGGAGGTCCGCATGGAGCGCCCTGCCGGAAAGCGAACCTGTCTGTACACCAGCGCGCAACTGGCCGTGGTCATGAATGACCTGGCCGGCCGGGTGGCCGGGCTGATGACGGGGCGTTCCCGCCTCGCCATCATCGGCATCCTGCGCCGCGGCGCTCCCCTGGCGGAGCGGCTGACGGCGGCCCTGGCGGGACGGCTGGCGGCCCCGCCGTTGCGCCTCGACCTGGCGATCAAGCGCTACGCCGACGACCTGACCCTGCTCTACCCCGAGACCCGCCTGACCGAACAAGCGGGCCACGCTGACTTGGACTTGGCCGGCTACACCCTGGTGGTGGTGGACGACGTGCTCTATACCGGCCATTCTCTGCTGCGCGCGGTGGGCTACCTGGGCGCCAAGCGTCCGGCCGAGATCCGCGTGGTGACGCTGGTTGACCGGGGCGTGGCGCGCCTGCCGCTCCATGCCGATGCGGTGGGGGTGCGGCTCGACGTGGCGCCGCCGGACATCATCGAGTGCAACGTGCCGCCCTACGAACCCGAATTCAAGATCGAACTGTTGCAGCTGGAGCGGCCGCCGGAGGGTTAGGGGTGGAAGCGCGGCATCAGGGCTGGTCCAGGGCGGGTGCCGAAATCACGGGAGGAATGGTCATGCTGTTCAAGGATCGGGCCCAGGCGGCCGGCCTGCTCGCCAGGGAGTTGCAGCCGTGGCGGGGGCAGCACCCGCTGGTGCTGGCCGTTCCCCGCGGCGGGGTGCCGATGGGAGGCATCGTCGCCGCGGCCCTGGACGGTGAACTGGACGTGGTGCTGGTGCGCAAGCTGGGGGCGCCGGGGCAGCCGGAATTCGCCATCGGCGCGGTGGATGAGGCCGGTGGCGTCTACCTGGCCGACTATGCGCCCTTGGTCGGGGGCGACGCGGCCTACGTGGCGCGGGAGCGGGATGCCCAGCTGGCGGTGATGCGCTGCCGCCGCGCCCAGTACACCCCGGTGCGTCCGCCCATCGACCCGGCCGGGCGGGTCGTGATCGTGGTGGACGACGGCCTGGCCACGGGGGCCACCATGATTGCTGCACTACGTGCAGTGCGTGGGCGGCAGCCGCAACGGCTGATCTGCGCCGTGCCGGTGGCGTCCCACGAGGCGCTGCACAAGGTGCGTCCCTATTGCGACGAGGTGGTCTGCCTGCTCGTGCCCGAGGGATTCGAGGCCGTCGGCCAGTTCTACCGGGAGTTTCCCCAGGTGGAAGACAGCGAGGTCGTCGCCACCCTGGCCGCTTCCGGCACCCGAAGCGAGGGACAGGCCGGGGCCTGAGCCCCGGGTCTAGCGGATCAGAGGAAGCGGTCGAGGATCTTGCGGCTGGTCTTGTCCAGGCTGGCCGGGTCGCGGATCAGGTAGTGGATGCCGTGGCTGTCGGCGATCAGCAGCCGGCCTTGGGCAAGGCGGCGGATGTCTTCCTCGCCCTTGAGGACGAAGGCGGTGGCGCCCCGGTCGGTGTCCACCTCCCAGGTGCTCGGCGTGACGAAACTGGAGACGGCACGGATACGCTGGATCAGGGGCATGAACTCGCGGCTGGCCAGCTCCTCGGCGACCAGCTGGCGGGTGCCTTCGGGCAGGTCGTCGAGACGCTCGATCCAGACCAGCTCGTGGCCGTCGGCGGACACCAGGGACAAGCCGCCGTCGGGGGCGGAGATGGGGAAGGCGCGCACCGGCACCACGGCCTCGAAGGTCTCGCCGGCGGCGTTGGTCAGCACCAGGCGGCCGTTGGCGGCGCGGTGCAGGGTGAAGGGGGGCAGGGTCATGGCGGTCATTGGAGTCTCCTTCGCCCTGGTCAATCGTTGCTGCCGCTGTTGGCGGCGCCGGTGTCGTTGCCCTCGCTGTCGGCGTTGCGCGCCTGGGCCTGGTAGAGGCGGTAGTAGTGGCCTTCCAGGGCCATCAGCTCATCGTGGTTGCCCACTTCGACGATCTGGCCCCGGTCCATCACCACTAGCCGGTCGGCCTTGCGCAGGGTGGACAGGCGGTGGGCGATGGCGATGGTGGTGCGCCCTTGCACCAGGTTGTCGAGGGCCTTCTGGATTTCCTTCTCGGTGGTGGTATCCACCGACGAGGTGGCCTCGTCCAGGATCAGCAGGCGAGGGTTGATCAGCAGGGCCCGGGCGATCGAGATGCGCTGGCGCTCGCCGCCGGACAGGGCCTGGCCGCGCTCGCCCACCAGGGAATCGTAGCCGTGGGGCAGGCGCAGGATGAAGTCGTGGGCGTGGGCGGCCCGGGCGGCGGCGATGATCTCCTCGCGGCTGGCGTCGGGTTTGCCGTAGGCGATGTTCTCGGCGATGGTGCCGAAGAACAGGAAGGGCTCCTGCAGCACCAGGCCGATGTTGCGCCGGTAGTCGGCGATGGCCAGGGAGCGGATGTCCACCCCGTCGATCAGGATCGCCCCCTCGGCCACGTCGTAGAAGCGGCAGATGAGGTTGACCATGGTGCTCTTGCCCGAGCCGCTGTGGCCCACCAGGCCGATCATTTCGCCCGGGGCGATGGACAGGTTCATGCCCCGGATCACGGCACGGTTGCCATAGCGGAAGCCGATGTCGCGGATGTCGATGCGACCCCGTACCTCGGTCAGGCGCACCGGGTTGGCAGCCTCGGGCACGCTGGAGACGTGGTCGAGGATGTCGAAGATGCGCTTGGCGCCGGCGGCAGCCTTCTGGGTCACCGAGACGATGCGGCTCATCGAGTCGAGCCGGGTGTAGAAGCGGCCGATGTAGGCGAGGAAGGCGGTGAGCACGCCGACGGTGATCTGGTCGCGGGATATCTGCCATACGCCGAAGGCCCACACCACCAGCAGGCCCACCTCGGTGAGCAGGGTGACGGTGGGGGTGAACAGGGACCACACCTTGTTCACCCGGTCGTTCACCGCCAGATTGTGCATGTTGGCGTCGCGGAAGCGGGCCGCCTCGCGCTTTTCCTGGGCGAAGGCCTTGACCACGCGGATGCCGGGGATGGTGTCGGCCAGCACGTTGGTCACTTCCGACCAGATGCGATCCACCTTCTCGAAGCCGTGGCGCAGCTTGTCGCGCACCACGTGGATCATCCAGGCGATGAAGGGCAGGGGCAGCAAGGTGACCAGGGCCAGCCAGGGGTTGATCGAGATCAGGATCGCCGCGGTCATGACGATCATCAGCACGTCGGTGGCGAAGTCGAGCAGGTGCAGCGAGAGGAAGATGCAGATGCGGTCGGTTTCCGAGCCGATGCGTGCCATCAAGTCGCCGGTGCGCTTGCCGCCGAAGTACTCCTGGGAGAGCTTGAGCAGGTGTTCATAGGTGGTGGTGCGCAGGTCGGCGCCGATCCGCTCCGAGACCAGGGCCAGGATGTAGGTTTTGGCCCAGCCCAGGCCCCAGGCCACCAATGCCGCGCCGAGCAGGCCGCCGAGATACAGCCCGACCAGGCCGGCGTCGATGGGGGCGCCGTTCTGGTAGGGGATCAGCACCTTGTCCATCAGCGGCATGGTCAGGTAAGGGGGCACCAGGGTGGCGGCGGTGGAGGCCAGGGTGAGCAGGAAGCCGGCAAGCAGCTGGCCGTTGTAGGGCTTGGCGAAACGCCACAGGCGGAACAGGGTCCAGGTGGACGGGGGCGTCGGCGTTTCCTTGGTGCACAGCGGACATTCGTCCTGGCCGGCGGGCAGGGGCGTCTTGCACTGGGGGCAGAGGCCTTCGTCGGCCAGCACTTCCGGGGTGCCGCTCACCAGGCTGTCGCGCAGGCCCTCGAAACGGTCCACCAGGCGCAGCGCCGCCGGGTTCTGGCCCAGGGTGTAGCGCCAGCAGGCGAGCCGGCGGGGGCCGGCGGTGGCCTGGTCCGTCGTATCCACCAGTTCCAGGTTGCCCACCCCGGCATGGTCGAAGTGCTGCAGGGCCAGTCCGGCACGCAGGGGCCAGGCCTGCCAGGCCGTTTCACCGGGGGCCCGGGCGAGCAGTCGACGGGTGGTGACGGCCACCAGCCCTGGGACGAAGCGCAGCTGGGCGTCGAGGTCGGTTTCCACCCAGGACACCAGGGTTTCGTCGGCGGTGAGCGGGGGGGCGGCATCGCCGGTCCAGGGCCCGGGAAGGACAACGGGAGCGGGGCCGGTGGCAACAGGAAGGGAGGTGGCGGTGGTCATCGGGTAGCACCTTTCCGGAACGAAGGGCCGGAAAGCCTGGAAAATCGGTCCGGGACGGGCCCGGCAAGGCAAGCCTCGCGGCACGGCTGCACCCGTTTTTGCGGCAATGCAGCAAAAGAAGCGCCGACGAGGCGGAAAGATCACAGTATACCGAAGGGGGCGGCCCCCATTTCCGTTGCTGCGGGCGGAAAAAAAGCCTGCGGCCGGGATCGGGCGCGACGAAGGAGGGGCGCCCCCTGTATGATCCTCGTTACAGCAAGTTACACGGGTATGGGCCCCGCAGGTAAACCAACGGCCTTCTGCAACGTTAATGCGTTCTCAGGCGGCCATTTCGCGCCTTCCAAGCCTTCATGCCAGTTCGCCCGGCCACATCATTCGATTTATGAAAAAGAAAGACATTGAGTTTCTGCGCATCGTGTCGCTGCGCGGGCCGAACATTTGGACCTACCGGCCGGTTCTTGAAGCCTGGGTCGATATCGGTGAGTTGGAGGAGTGCCCTTCCAACACCATTCCCGGGTTTTACGAGCGCCTCTCCTCCTGGCTGCCTTCCTTGATCGAGCATCGCTGCAGCTACGGCGAACGGGGCGGCTTCCTGCGCCGGGTGCAGGAAGGCACCTGGCCCGGCCACATCCTCGAACACGTCACCCTCGAATTGCAGAATCTGGCCGGCCTGCCTGGCGGCTTCGGCAAGGCCCGGGAAATGTCCACCCGCGGCGTCTACAAGGTGATCGTCCGCGCCTGGCACGAGGAAGTCACCCGCGCCGCCCTGTACGCCGCCCGTGACCTGGTGATGGCCGCCATCGAGGACCGGCCCTTCGACGTCGCGGCGACGGTCGAGCATCTGCGCGACCTGACCGATTCCCTGTGCCTGGGGCCGAGCACCGCCTGCATCGTCGACGGTGCCGACGACCGGGACATCCCCCATACCCGCCTGTCCGAGGCCAACCTGGTGCAACTCGGCTACGGTGCCGCCCAGCGGCGTATCTGGACTGCCGAGACCGATCGCACCAGCGCCATCGCCGAGGGCATCTCCCGGGACAAGGATCTGACCAAGACCCTGCTCTCGTCCTGCGGCGTGCCGGTGCCCGAGGGCCGCCTGGTGGACGACGTGGACGACGCCTGGGATGCCGCCGAGGACATCGGCCTGCCGGTGGTGGTCAAACCCTACGACGGCAACCACGGCCGGGGTGTGTTCACCAACCTGACCACCCGCGAGGAGGTCGAGGCCGCCTACGCGGTGGCCGTCGATGAAGGCAGCGGCGTCATCGTCGAGCGCTTCATTCCCGGCAACGAGCACCGCCTGCTGGTGGTGGGCGGCAAGATGGTCGCCGCCGCCCGGGGCGACATGGCCTGCGTGGTCGGCGACGGCCGTTCCACCGTGCTCGAACTGATCGAGAGCCAGATCAACTCCGACCCGCGCCGCGGCCGCAGCGAGGATCACCCCCTCAACTTCATCCGTCTCGATTCCGCTGCCCGCCTGGAGCTGTCGCGCCAGGGGCTGACCGGCGATGCGGTGCCCGCCGAAGGTCGTACCGTGCTGGTCCAGCGCAGCGGCAACGTGGCCATCGACGTCACCGACGAGGTCCATCCGGACGTGGCTGCCGCCGTGTCCCTGGCCGCCCGGGTGGTGGGCCTGGACATCGCCGGCGTCGACCTGGTGGCCGAGGACATCTCCCGTCCCCTGGAAGAGCAGCGCGGCGCCATCGTCGAGGTCAATGCCGGCCCCGGCCTGCTGATGCACCTCAAGCCTGCCGAAGGCCAGCCCCGCCCGGTGGGCCGGGCCATCGTCGACCACCTGTTCCCCGAAGGCGAAGACGGCCGCATCCCCATCGTCGGCGTCACCGGCACCCACGGCAAGACCGTGGTCGCCCGCGTGGTGGCCCGCCTGCTCAGCCTGAGCGGCAAGCACACCGGCTTGGCCTGCAGCGACGGCCTGTTCCTCGACCGGCGCCAGGTGGAAAAGGCCGACAGCGCCAACTGGGCGGCGGCCCGCCGGGTGCTGCTCAACCGCTCGGTCGAGGCCGCCGTGTTCGAGAATAGCGCCCGTGCCATCTTCTCCGAGGGCCTCGCCTACGACCGCTGCCAGGTGGGCGTGGTGACCAATCTCAACGGTGCCGAGGGACTGGCCGACCTGGATGTGTTCGAGCCCGACCAGGTGTACAAGGCCCTGCGCACCCAGGTGGACGTGATCCTGCCCAGTGGTGTGGCCGTGCTCAACGCCCGGGATCCCCAGGTGGTGGAAATGGCCCCCCTGTGCGACGGCGAGGTGATCTTCTTCGGCCTTTCCGCCGACCTGCCGGCCCTGGCCGAGCACCGTGCTGCCGGCGGCCGTGCCGTGTTCGTGCGCGACGGCCGACTGGTCCTGGCCACGGGCAGCGACGAGGTACCGCTCACCGCGGTGAGCGCCGTACCCCTGGTCAGCGCCGGTGGCGCCGGGGTGGACGATCTCCAGGTGGAAAACCTGCTGGCAGCCATTGGTGCGGCCTGGGCCCTGGGTATCGCGCCGGAACTGATTCGCGCCGGGGTCGAGACCTTCGACGTGCTCCCCGCCGATGCCGCCAAGCGGGCCTGAGCCCGCCCCTCTTCCCGGACAAGACTGCCGCTACCCACACTCCCCATTTCACCCGAGCTGACTGCCGAGGCGCGCCAGCCAGGTACAACAGGAAAACGTGTTCATGGAAGTATCGCGAATCCGCGCCCTGCGCGGTCCCAATCTGTGGAGCCGGCACACGGCGATCGAGGCCATCGTCACCTGCAGCGAGGCCGAGTGTTCCCTGGCCGGTCTGGGTGAATTCGAGGCCCGGCTGCGTGCCCGCTTTCCCGAAATTGGCTCCCTGCAATCCACCAGCCACGCCGAGCAGCTTTCCTTGGCCCACGCTCTGGAAGCGGCGGCTCTGGGGCTGCAAGCCGAGGCCGGGTGCCCGGTGACCTTCAGCCGCACCGCCGCCACCCTGGAGGCTGGCGTGTTCCAGGTGGTGGTCGAATACACCGAGGAAGCGGTGGGCCGGCTGGCCTTCGATCTGGCGGAAAGCCTGTGCCGTGCCGCCCTCGACGACACCCCGTTCGACCTGGCCGGTGCCCTGGCCCAATTGCGCGAGGTCGATGAGGATGAGCGTCTCGGGCCCTCCACCGGTTCCATCGTCGCCGCCGCCGTGGCCCGGGGCATTCCCTTCCGCCGCCTGACCTCGGGCAGCCTGGTGCAGTTCGGCTGGGGCAGCAAGCAGCGTCGCATCCAGGCCGCCGAAACCGACCTGTCCAGTGCGATTGCCGAATCCATTGCCCAGGACAAGGAACTGACCAAGAAGTTGCTGCATGCCGCCGGGGTCCCTGTGCCCACCGGCCGGCCGGTGAAGGATGCCGAGGACGCCTGGGCCGCCGCCCAGGAAATCGGCGGGCCGGTGGTGGTCAAGCCTCAGGACGGCAACCAGGGCAAGGGCATCACCGTGAACATCCAGACCCGGGAGCAGGTGCTGGCCGCCTATGCCGCCGCCGTCGAGTTCCGCGATGACATCATGGTCGAGCGCTTCCTGCCCGGCCAGGATTACCGGGTGCTGGTGGTGGGCAACAAGGTGGTGGCCGCCGCCCGGCGCGAACCGCCCCACGTCATCGGCGACGGCAGCCACACCGTGCGCGAACTGGTGGACCTGGTGAACAGCGACCCGCGCCGCGGCGAGGGCCATGCCACTTCCCTGACCAAGATCCGCTTCGACGACATCGCCCTGGCCCGCCTGGCCGAGCAGGGCTATGACGCCAATTCGGTGCCGCCCAAGGGCGCCCGGGTGATCCTGCGCAACAACGCCAACCTGTCCACCGGTGGCACCGCCACCGACGTCACCGACGACGTGCATCCCGAGCTGGCCGCCCGGGCCGTGGCCGCGGCCAAGATGGTGGGCCTGGACATTGCCGGCGTGGACGTGGTCTGCGAGACCGTGCTGAAGCCCCTCGAAGAGCAGGGTGGCGGCATCGTCGAAGTGAATGCCGCCCCTGGTCTGCGCATGCACCTGCAGCCTTCCTATGGCAAGGGCCGCCCGGTGGGCGAGGCGATCGTCGCTAATATGTACAAGGACGGCGACAACGGTCGTATCCCGGTGGTGGCGGTGGCCGGTACCAACGGCAAGACCACCACGGTGCGCCTGATCGCCCATCTGCAGACCGTCTCCGGCCTGCGCGTCGGCATGACCGGCACCGACGGTGTCTACATTGCCGGCCGGCGCATCGACACCGGCGACTGCTCCGGTCCGAAGAGCGCGCGCAACGTGCTGCTCCACCCGGACGTGGACGCCGCCGTACTGGAAACCGCCCGGGGCGGCGTGCTGCGCGAAGGCCTGGCCTTCGACCGCTGCAACGTGGCGGTGGTGACCAACATCGGCATCGGCGACCACCTGGGCCTGTCCTACATCAACACCGTGGAAGACCTGGCGGTGGTCAAGCGCGTCATCGTGCAGAACGTGGCCCCCGACGGCGTCGGCGTACTCAACGCCGCCGACCCCCACGTGGCGACCATGGCCGATTCCTGCCCGGGGTCGGTGACCTTCTTCGCCCTGGACCGCAACCATCCGGTGATGGCCACCCACCGTGCCCAGGGCAAGCGGGTGTTGTACCGGGAGGAGGATGTCATCGTCGCCTCCGAGGGCAGCACGGAAGTACGCCTGCCCCTGGCCAACATCCCCCTTACCCGCAACGGGGCGATACTGTTCCAGGTCGAGAACGTGATGGCTGCCGTGGGCGCCGCCTGGGCCTTGGGCCTGGATTGGGAGGTGATCCGCCGCGGCCTGGCCACCTTCGTCAGCGATGACAGCACCGCCCCGGGGCGCTTCAACCTGTTCGATTACAAGGGGGCGACCCTGATCGCCGACTACGGTCACAATCCGGACGCCATCCAGGCCCTGGTCAGTGCCGTGGAAGCCCTGCCGGCCAAGCGCCGGACGGTGGTGATCAGCGGTGCCGGCGACCGGCGCGACGAAGACATCCGCCGCCAGACAGAAATCCTCGGCGACGCCTTCGACGACGTGATCCTCTACCAGGATGCCTGCCAGCGTGGCCGTGCCGACGGCGAGGTGCTCGGCCTGCTGCGCCAGGGCCTGGCCAACGCCAAGCGCACCCAGGTGGTGGACGAGATCCGCGGCGAGTTCCTGGCCATCGACTCGGCCCTGGAGCGACTGGGCGAGGGCGACCTGTGCCTGATCCTGATCGACCAGGTGGAAGAAGCCCTGGCCCATATCAAGCAGCGTATCGCCGCAGCAGGCTGATCGGCGCTAGCGCGCTACCAAGGCCCGCCAGGCGTGCACCCGGCGGGCCTTTTTCATGGCCGGTCGCTCAGCCGGTGGTCCCCAGGGTCCAGGCCGCTGGGCGTTTTTCCAGGAAGGCGCCGATGCCTTCCTTGCCCTCGGCGCTGGCGCGGATGCGGGTGATGCGCTGGGCGGTGTCTTCCATCACGGCCGGGCCGATCGGTTGGCCGGCGACCGCACCGATCAGATCCTTGCAGGCCCGTACCGCCTGGGGGCTGTTGGCGACTAGGGCGCTCACCAGGGCCTGGACCCGGGCGTCGAGGGCGGCCTCGTCGTCCACCAGTTCGTGCACCAGGCCGAGGCGATGGGCGGTGGTGGTATCGAAGCGCTCGGCGGTGAGCATGTAGCGGCGGGCCTGGCGCTCCCCCAGGCTGGCGATCACGTAGGGGCTGATCACCGCCGGCAGGATGCCCAGCTTGACCTCGGTCAGGGCCAGGGGCTGGCCGGCCACCGCCACCGCCATGTCGCAGGCGGCGATCAGGCCGACGCCGCCGCCGTAGGCCGCGCCCTGGACCCGGGCGATGGTCGGCTTGCTCAGGCTGTGCAGGGTATGCAGCATGGCCGCCAGGCGGCGCGAGTCAGCCAGGTTTTCGTCGCTGGTATAGGCGGCGGCCCGCTTCATCCAGTTCAGGTCGGCGCCGGCGCAAAAGCTCTTGCCGGTGGAGGCGAGCACCACCACCCGGACCTGGGGGTGGGCGTCCAGTTCGCCCAGGGCGGCAGCGAGTTCGCGCACGAGGACGTCGTCGAAGGCGTTGTGCCGTTCGGGGCGATCGAGGGTGAGAGTGCCCACCGGGCCCTCCCGGGTGATGCGGAGCGTTGTGTAGATGGAAAAGGCGGTCATGGTTGCGTTCTCGGGCAAAAGAAAGGCCGCCCGAAGGCGGCCCAAGGGGAGAGTGGGTACGGCTTACTGCACCAGGGTCCAGTCGCCGTTCTTGATTTCCAGCAGGCGGAAGGCAGACAGGTCGAGGCCCATGTGGTCGGTGGGCGACATGTTCACCTTGCCGCCGGTGCCGATGTAGCCCTTGGTGGCTTCGATGGCGTCGCGGACCTTGGCCTTGTCGGTACTGCCGGCGCGCTTGATGGCATCCACCGCCAGCATCAGGCCGTCGTAGGCGTGGCCGCCGAAGGTGGACACGTCGGTCTTCCACTTCTCGTTGAAGGCCTTGGTGTAAGCCACCACCACCGGTTTCTGCGGGTCGTTGGCAGGCAGCTTGTCGGCCACCAGCAGAGCGGCAGCAGGCAGGCGCACGCCCTCGGCGGCGGGACCGGCGAGCTTGATGAACTCTTCCGAGGCGACCCCGTGGGACTGGTAGAGGGGCAGGGTGATGCCCAGCTGCTTGTAGTTCTTGGTGACGATCGCCGGACCCTGGCCGAGGCCGAACACGAACACCGCCTGAACCCCTGGCGCGTTCTTGATCTTGGTCAGCTGCGGACTGACGTCGGTGTCCTTGGGGCCGTAGGTCTCGTTGGCCACCAGGGTGATGCCGTACTTGCCGGCCACCGCCTCGGTTTCCTTCTTGCCCGACTGGCCGAAGCCGCTGGTCTCAGCGAGCAGGGCCACCTTGGTCAGGCCGCGCTTCTTCATGTCCTCGAAAACCTTCTCGGCGGCCATGCGGTCGGTATGGGGGGTCTTGAACACCCACTTCTTGACCGGTTCGACGATCACCACCGCGCCGGCCAGGGAGATGAAGGGCACACCGGCGCGCTCGACCAGGGGGGCCATCGACATGGTGGCGCCGGTGGTGGTGCCGCCGACGATGACGTCCACCTTGTCGTCGTCGATCAGGCGCTTGGCGAAGCTGTTGGCCTTGTTGGCGTCGCTGCCGTCGTCGTAGTGCACCAGTTGCAGGGGACGGCCGAGGACGCCCCCCTGCTTGTTGATGTCATCCACGTACATCTGCAGGGTCTTCAGCTCCGGGTCGCCGAGGAAGGCAGCGGGGCCGGTGACCGATAGCACCGAGCCGACCTTGATCGGATCGGCGGCAAAGGCGCCGGATACGGCGCCCAGCAAGAGCGCGCTACCAGCCAGCAGGGTTTTCCAGGACTTCTTCATGGGTGTCTCCTCCACTCAAGTGGCGTTACGTATTGTAGAAGTGATTCTATATAAAAAAATAGTTTTGGCTATACCCGTTCGATGATCAGGGCTATTCCCTGGCCGACACCGATGCACATGGTGCACAGGGCGTAGCGTCCGCCGCGCCGCTGCAGCTCGTACAGGGCGGTGGTGACCAGGCGCGCGCCGCTCATGCCCAGGGGGTGGCCCAGGGCGATGGCGCCGCCGTTGGGGTTCACGTGGGCGGCATCGTCGCGCAGGCCCAGGTCGCGCAGCACCGCCAGGGCCTGGGCGGCAAACGCTTCGTTGAGCTCGATCACGTCCATCTGCTCCAGGGTCAGGCCGGTCTGGGCGAGCACCTTGCGCACTGCCGGGGCCGGGCCGAAACCCATGATGCGCGGTGCGACACCGGCGGTGGCCATGCCCACCACCCGGGCCCGGGGGGTAAGACCGTAGCGGTCCGCGGCGGCCGCCGAGGCGATCAGCAGGGCGCAGGCCCCGTCGTTCACCCCGGAGGCATTGCCGGCGGTGACGCTCAGTTCCGGGCCGTTGACCCCCTTCAGCTTGGTCAGGCTCTCCAGGGTGGTGTCGGGACGGGGATGCTCGTCCGTATCCACCACCTTGGGATCGCCCTTCTTCTGGGGCAGCACCACCGGCACGATCTCGTCGGCAAAGCGGCCGGCAGCGTGGGCGGCGGCCCAGCGTTGCTGGGAGCGCAGGGCGAAGGCGTCCTGATCGGCCCGGGAGATATTGAATTCCTCGGCCACGTTGTCCGCGGTCTGCGGCATGGAGTGGGTTTCGAAGAGCTTCTTCATCTGCGGGTTAACGAAGCGCCAGCCGATGGTGGTGTCGTAGATCGCCGCCTGGCGGGAGAAGGCGCTGTCGGCCTTGCCCATGACGAAGGGCGCGCGGGACATGCTTTCCACCCCGCCGGCGATCATCAGCCCGGCTTCGCCGGCCTTGATCGAGCGGGCGGCCAGGCCGACCGCGTCCATGCCCGAGCCGCACAGGCGGTTGACCGTGGTGCCCGGCACCTCCACCGGCAGGCCGGCCAGCAGCGCGGACATGCGCGCCACGTTGCGGTTGTCTTCGCCGGCCTGGTTGGCGCAGCCGTAGATCACGTCGTCCACCGCTGCCCAGTCCACCCTGGGGTTGCGCTCCATCAGCGCTTTCATCGGCAGGGCGCCCAGGTCGTCGGCGCGTACGCCGGAAAGGGCGCCGCCGTAGCGGCCGATGGGGGTGCGAATGGCGTCGCAGATGTAGGCCTGGCTTGCAGAATGATTCATGACTTATCCCCGCTGCTGGCGTTCGTCGATGACGCGCTTGGCCTTGCCCACCTGAGTACGCGGGATCTGGCCGAACTCCAGCACCGTGACCTTGGAGGACACGCCGATGAGGGTCTTGATCTGGTGCTGCAGGGTCTTGGCGATGCCCTGGATCTCGCCGGGAGAGAGGATGCCGGACTGGGGCAGTTGCAGCTCGCAGCGCACCTCCAGCTCGTCGAGCAGGCCGGAGCGGGTCACCACCAGCTGGTAGTTCCCGGAAAGGCGCGGTTCGCGCAGGATCTGCTCCTCGATCTGGGTGGGGAAGACGTTCACGCCGCGGATGATCAGCATGTCGTCGGAGCGGCCGGTGATTTTGCCCATGCGCCGGAAGCTGCGCGAGGTGGGGGCCAGCAGGCGGGTCAGGTCCCGGGTGCGGTAGCGGATGATCGGCATCGCCTCCTTGGACAGGGAGGTGAACACCAGCTCGCCCTCGCTACCGTCGGGCAGCACCTCGCCGGTGGAGGGATCGATGATCTCGGGATAGAAATGGTCTTCCCAGATCACCGGGCCGTCCTTGGATTCGATGCACTCGCTGGCCACGCCGGGGCCCATCACTTCGGACAGGCCGTAGATGTCCATGGCGTCGATGCCGAGCTTGCGCTCGATCTCGGCGCGCATCCCCTCGCCCCAGGGCTCGGCGCCGAAGATGCCGACCTTGAGGGAACAGGCGGCCGGGTCCAGGCCCTGCTTGATGAACTCCTCGGCAATCACCAGGGCGTAGGACGGGGTGACCATGATGATGTCCGGCTTGAAGTCCTGGATGAGCTGGATCTGCTTTTCGGTCTGGCCACCGGACATGGGCACCACGGTGCAGCCGGCCCGCTCGGCGCCGTAGTGGGCGCCCAGGCCGCCGGTGAACAGGCCGTAGCCGTAGGCCACGTGCACCATGTCGCCGGGGCGGCCGCCGGCGGCGCGGATCGAGCGCGCCACCAGGTTGGCCCAGGTGTCGATGTCCTTCAGGGTGTAGCCCACCACCGTCGGTTTGCCGGTGGTGCCGGACGAAGCGTGCACCCGGGCGATCTTTTCCCGCGGCACGGCGAACATGCCGAAGGGGTAGTTGTCGCGCAGGTCGTGCTTGGTGGTGAAGGGAAACTTGGCCAGGTCGGCCAGGGTCTGCAGATCCTCGGGATGGACCCCTGCCTCGTCGAACTTCTTGCGGTAGTGGGGGACGTTCTCGTAGGCGTTGCGCAGGGTGGCCTTGAGCCGTTCGAGTTGCACGGCGGCGATCTCGTCGCGGCTGGCTTTTTCGATCGGCTCCAGGTCGCCGGGTTGAGGCTGCTTCACAGGCATGGGTTTGTCTCCAGTGTTTTAGTAGTGTGATGCCGCTCTTAGGACTGGCGGCTCGTGGTGGTCTCGGCGGCGCCCGCCAGACCGGCGATCACCTCGCCGCTGATGCGGTACGACTTGCCCCGGAACAGGGCGACGGTCTTGCCGTGCGGGTTGCGCACGGTGATGTCGTAGACCCCGGTGCGGCCCGACGCGGAGCGCTCCACCGCCTCGGCTTCCAGTACGTCGCCGACCTTGGCCGGGGCGAGGAAGTCGATGTGGCAGGCCGAGGCCACCGTGTTCAGGTTGTAACTATTGCACGCATAGGCGAAGGCGCTGTCGGCCAGGGTGAAAATCAGCCCGCCGTGGCACATGGCGTGGCCGTTGGTCATGTCCGGGCGCACCGTCATGGCCAGGGTGGCCCGGCCCGGGCCAACGCTGACCAAGCGCATGCCGAGCATGCGGGTGGCCTGGTCCCGGGACCACATGGCGTCGGCGACCGCCTCGGCCAGCTGCTGGGCTGCCTGGGGGTCGTGGGGAGCGTGGGAGTGGCTCATCAGTGCAAATCCTTTCCGGCGTGAACTCGTTGTTGCAGGAAGGGCGAAATCCGGTAGCGGTCCTCGCCGTAGGTGGCGGCCAGGTGGCCCAGCACGGCCACCACGGCGGCTGGGCCGATGCGTTCGGCCCAGGCCAGGGGGCCGCAGGGGTAGTTTGTGCCCAGGCGCATCGCCGCATCCACCGCATCCGGGGAGCAGACGCCCTGGTTTACCGCGTCGGCAGCTTCGTTGGCGAGCATGGCCACGGTGCGCATCAGCGCCAGGCCCGGCACGTCGGCCAGTTCCGCCACCGCGAATCCGGCGGCCTGGAGCAGGCCGATCGCCGCCGTGCGCGCTGCCTCGGGGCATTGCAGAGCGCCGGCCAGGGCCAGGCGCGGGGCGCTGGCGTAGTCCAGGGCCAGATCGATCAGCACGGTCGCCGCCACGCCACTTTCCGCCGCCCGACGGGTAGCGGTACGCCCGTCGGTGACGTACAGCACCGCCCCGTCGGCCTCGGCCAGGCGGCCGTCGTCGGCGGCCGGACTGCGGCCGTGGGCCACCCCGGCGGCGCCCAGGCGCTGGGCCAGGGCGTTGGCCGCCGAGCTGGCGCCGAACAGGGTGATCGTGGCCGGGCAGGGGGCCGGAGCGGCGCTGGCCGGTGCCGCTGGGGTTGCGCCTTCGCCGTAGGCGTAGAAGCCGCGCCCGCTCTTGCGTCCCAGGTAGCCGGCGTTGACCAGTTCTTCCTGGACCAGGGAGGGGGTGAAGCGCGGGTCGTGGTAGTAGGCCTTCCACACCGACGAGGTGACGGCGAAGTTCACGTCGTGGCCGATCAGATCCATCAGTTCGAAGGGCCCCATGCGGAAACCGCCGGCCTCCCGGTACAGGGCGTCTAGGGTGGCGGTGTCGGCGGCGCCCTCGCTCACTAGGCGCAGGGCCTCGGCGTAGTAGGGGCGGGCCACCCGGTTGACGATGAAGCCGGGGGTGGAGCGGGCGTGGACCGGGGTCTTGCCCCAGGCGGCGGCGGTGGCGAACAGGGTGGCGGCCACGGCCGGGTCGGTGGCCAGGCCGCTGACGATCTCCACCAGGGCCATCAGCGGCGCCGGGTTGAAGAAGTGCAGCCCGGCCAGGCGCTCCGGCCGGGCCAGGCCGGCGGCGATGGCGGTGACCGAGATCGACGAGGTGTTGGTGCCGAACAGGCAATGCTCGCCGACCCGGGCTTCCAGGTCGCGGAACAGGGCGCGCTTGGCTTCCAGGTTCTCGACGATGGCTTCCACCACCAGGGCGGCGTCGGCCAGGGCATCGAGGGACGCGACGGCGGTGAGGCGCGATGCGGCGGCATCGGCCTGGGCGGCGTCGAGCTTGCCCTTGGCGGCGAGTTTGGCCAGGGTGGCGCGCAGCTCGTCCACCGCCTTGGCGGCGGCGCCGGGACGGTTGTCGAGCAGGCGCACCGGATGGCCGGCCAGGGCCGCCACCTGGGCGATGCCGGCGCCCATGGCGCCGGCGCCGACCACCGCCACCGGGGCGGAGGCGGGCAGGGGGGCAGCAGCGGGGGCGGCGCTCATCATTGCCCCGTAAAGCGCGGCACGCGCTTTTCCATGAAGGCGGCCACGCCTTCCCGGTAGTCCGGCGACTGGCCCAGCTCGCGCATGGCGTCGCGCTCGGCATCGAGCTGGGCGGCCAGGTCCTGGCTCATGGAGGCGCGCATCAGCTGGCGGGTGCGCACCAGGGCTCGGGTCGGGGCAGTGGCGAACTGGGTGGCCAGGGCGTCTACCGTAGCGGCCAACTCGGCGTCATCGACGCACTGCCAGATCAGGCCCCACTCGGCGGCCTTTCCCGCCGGCAGCTTTTCCGCCAGCAGGGCCAGGCCCATGGCCCGGGCCATGCCGACGCGCTGGGGCAGGAACCAGGTGCCGCCGGTGTCCGGAATCAGGCCGATCTTGGAGAAGGCCTGGAGGAAGCTGGCCGAGCGGCCCGCCACCACCACGTCGCAGGCCAGGGCCAGGCTGGCGCCGGCCCCGGCGGCCACGCCGTTGACGGCGCAGACGGTGGGCACGCGCAGGTTCTGCAGGCGCAGCACCAGGGGCTTGTAGTTCTTTTCCACCGAGGCGCCCAGGTCCGGGGCGGCGTCGCCGGCGGACACCGAGCGGTCGTTCAGGTCCTGGCCGGCGCAGAAGCCCCGGCCGGCCCCGGTGAGCACCAGGACGCGGATCGCCGGGTCGGTCTCGACCCGGGTCAGGGCTTCACGTACTTCCTCATGCATCCGGTCGGTGAAGCTGTTGAGCCGGTCGGGCCGGTTTAGGGTGAGGCGGGCGATGCCGGCCTCGACGGTGAAGGCGATGGTTTCGAAGCTCATGGCCCCCTCCTTACACGTGGTAGCGCCGTTGCACGACGCGGAAGCGGTTGGCGACGAAGGCCGAGTCGGCGTAGGAGGCGTTGGCCGCCGGGTTGCCGCCGGTGCCGTGGTAGTCGGAGAAGGCCGCCGACTGGTTCACGAAGACGGCGCCAGTGAGGTTGATCGACAGGGCCACCTTGCTGCGCCAGGTGGCTTCAGTCATGGCGTCGATCACTGCGGAGCGGGTCGAGTAGAGGCCCACGGTGAGGGCGCCGTGCTGGCTCACCACCCGCTCCGACAGGGCGATGCCGGCGGCGGTGTCGGCGACCTTGACGATGAAGCTGATCGGGCCGAAGCGCTCTTCCATATAGGCGGCTTCGTCCGTGGCGTCGCAGGCCAGCAGCAGCGGGGTGCGCACTTCGGCCAGGGGGAACTCGGGGTGGGCGATCTTCTTCGATGCGAGCACCACCTTGCCCAAGGCCGGGGCGGCGGCGAGGCGATTCAGGGTGTCGGTGGACTGGATCGCGCCGAGTACGGCGGTGGCCACTTCCGGCTTGGCCAGGAAGGCGTCGACGGCGGCGGCCAGATCGGCGCACACCTCGTCGAAGCTCTTGTGGCCCTCATCGGTGTCGATGCCGCCGGCGGGGACGAACAGGGCCTGGGAGGTGGTGCACATCTGGCCCGAGTAGAGGGACAGGGTGAACGCCAGGTTCTTCAGCATGGCCCGGTAGGCGTCGGTGGAATCGACCACGATGTTGTTCACCCCGGCCAGCTCGGCATAGACCTGTGCCTGACGGCAGTTGTCGATCAGCCACTGGCCAAAGACGTTGCTGCCAGTGAAGTCGATCGACTTCACCGCCGGGTGGGCGGCCAGTTGCTGGGTGGCGGCGCGCTGGGGAATCACCGCCAGGGTCACCAGGTTGGGGTCGATGCCGTTTTCCGCCAGCACGGCGCGGATGGTGCGCACGGTGATGGCCGCCGGCAGGATGGCGTTGCTGTGCGGCTTGACGATCACCGGGTTGCCGGTGGCCAGGGCGGCGAACAGGCCCGGGTAGGTGTTCCAGGTGGGGAAGGTGCCACAGCCGATCACCAGGGCCACGCCCCGGCCGACGATCTCGAAGTGCTTCTGCATCACCAGGGGCGGGTTCTTGCCCTGGGGCTTTTCCCAGCGGGCCTCGCCGGGAACGAAGCTCTGCTCGCGCCAGGCGTAGGCCACCGCCTCCAGACCCCGGTCCTGGGCGTGGGGGGCGCCGGCCTGGAAGGCCATCATCCAGCCCTGGCCGGTGGTCATCATCACCGCGTGGGCCAGTTCGAAGCTCTGCTTGTTGAGGCGGTCGAGGATTTCCAGGCAGACCCCGGTACGGCCGGCGGCGCCGATCTTCTGCCAGCCGACCATGGCCGTCAGGCCGGCGTCGATCAGGGCCTGGGGATCGCATTGGGGGTAGGAGACGCGCAGCGGCAGGCCGTAGGGAGAGGCTTCGTCGCCGCCCCAGCCGGTCACCCCGGGCTGGTCCAGTTCGAAACGCTTGCCCAGGTGGGCGTCGAAGGCGCGCTTGCCGTCGTCCATGGCGGTTTCGCCATAGACCTTGGGGCTGGGCATTTCGGCGTAGGCCGACCAGTAGCCGCGGCTATGGATGGCGGCGACGGCGCCGTCCAGGGTGGCCTGATGTTTTTCGAACAGGGGGTGAACCATCGTTGTCTCCGTGTCTCGGTTGGGTGGGCGCGAGGGCCTGGTTATCGATCCGTGCCCCGGACCCCGATGGGGGAGGGCGTGAATTACACATTACAAAACGAGTTCTGTAGTGTCAATGCTTTGTATCATATCGATGTCTGGTTCCGCACTTGCTGCGGGTGATGCAAGACCCTGTCCGGCCCCAGCGGAATAACGCCGCAACGGTGCTTTGCGCCGCTATTTCAGTGAATTTTCAGGGTATTGGCGCCGGCCAGAAAACGCCGACCCAGAAACCGATTGGGTCAGGCTGGGGAAAAAATACGATACAAAAAACGTTGACAATCGTTTCTATAGGTAACATGATGAATTGGACGGTACGGGTGAAAACGCCTGGCCGGGCACTTGGAACCCACACAATTGGAGGAGATATGGCAAACCTGAAGGAACGTTTTTCCGATTCGATGGAGCTCCCGCCGGAGACTCCCCAGCCGAACGTCTATCCGCTGTCCTGGCATTCCCACACCAAGAAGCTGCAGGAAGTCTGGGAAGCCGCCCTGCGCGAGAACTGGGACCCCGAAAAGCTGCCCTGGGACACCCTGGACGTGGACAGCTACACCTGGGAAGAGCGCGAAGCGATCGCTTACTGGTGGACCCTGCTGTCGGTGTTCGACGCCTCCGCCCCCCCGGTCTTCGCCGAAGCCCTGATCAAGACCTACGAGGTCCATGAAGAAGATCCGGTGCGCAAGTGCTTCTTCTCCGTGACCCGCGACGAGCAGAACCACGAAATCATGTGCGGCCTGGCCATCACCAAGCTGCTCGGCCACCCCGACCCCATCACCTACGAGCCCAAAACCGACCTGGGCCGTCGCCTGCAGAAGAACGCCAAGTGGCTGTACTTCAACGGCGGCCGCTACTGGACCGGCTACAAGCAGGCCGTGCCCAAGTACGACCTGGCCGTGCTGTTCAGCTCCTTCCTGATGGGCGAGATCGCTGCCGCCACCATCTTTAAGCAGATGTACGACAACTCCCGGGAAGCGGTCTTCAAGGAAGGTTTCCGCAACATCGGCCGGGACGAAGGCCGCCACATGGCCATCTGCATGGCGGTCATGGAGCGCGACTATCCCAAGCTCAACCAGGCCAACAAGGACGTGGTGACCAAGCAGATCCGCGCCGGCTACCTGTTCCTCTCCGCCGTGCTGTTCGAGCCGCCGATGGAGTTCTGGGACCTGCCCTCCGACTTCATCGCCACCCAGCGCGAAGCCGAGGAAGTGGCGCGCATGGCCGGCTTTGGCATCCCCACCTACGAGATGAAGCTGGAAAACTGGCGCAACGCCATGCTCAACCTGAAGGGTGTGCTCGACCGCTACGGCATCGACTTCCCGGCGATCCCGGAAGTGGGCATCACCGGTAAGGAAATCAGCGACGTCGAGATGGACGACATCATCCCGGTGTTCTGATCCGCCGCCCTGATGGCAGCACGTTGTACCGAAAGGGCCGGCCGGGTGGCCGGCCCTTTCACCCCCCAGAGAAACCGATAAAAGAAACGAGGAGAGACGTTCCATGGCCCGTATCGTCATGCAACCTTCCGGCCGCGCGGTCGATTGCCGCTCCGGCGACACCGTCCTGATGGCCCTGGAAAATGCGGGTTATGCCTTGCCCAACAACTGCCGCGCCGGTGCGTGCGGCGAGTGCAAGGTCAAGGTCCTGTCCGGCCAGTTCGACCAGGGCGTGGTCCTCGACATGGCCTTGTCCGCCGACGAGCGCCGCCAGGGCTACGGCCTGATGTGCATGGCCAAGCCGATCTCCGATGAGCTGGTGATCGAGTGGGGTACCGAAGATGCCCGGCCCAAGCTCTTCCCGCCCAAAGAAAACGCCCTGTTCGTGGTCACCGACAAGCGCGCCATCGCCAACCGGGTGATGGAGTTGCGTCTGCGCCCGGTGGGCCCGCCGCTGCGCTACTGGCCCGGCCAGTACGTCACCGTCGGCAACCCCGGCGCCAATATCCCGGCCCGCGCCTATTCGATTTCCAACGCTCCCCGCCCCGACGGCGAGTTGGTGCTGCAGGTGGCCCGCGCCGACGGCGGCCTGACCAGTGCCTGGATCCACGACGATCTGAAGGTGGGCGACAACATCAAGATTTCCGGCCCTTACGGCACCTTCATCGGCGACCCCTCGGTGGACGCGCCGGTGCTGTGCCTGGCCGCGGGCACCGGCCTGGCGCCGATCCTCGCCCTGGCCGAGGCGGCCCTGCGCCGCGGCTACCGCAAGCCGGTGAACCTGCTCTTCTCGGCACGCACCCGGGACGACGTCTACAGCCAGGGCATGATGGCCTGGTGGCGCACCAAGCACCGCAACTTCGACTACAAGGTGACCCTGACCCGGGAAGAGGCCGAGGGCTTCCTGCACGGTCGCCTCGATGCGCTGCTGCCCAAGCTCTACCCGGACCTGTCCAAGCACACCGTGTTCGTTGCCGGCAGCCCGGAATTCACCGACGCCTGCGTTGCTGCGGCCAAGGCCCTGGGGGTGCGCGACGAAATGCTGCATACCGAAGGCTTCTTCTCCCAGCAGCAGCTCGAAGCCGGCGACGACGGTCAACTCCTGTCGGCCTGATTTTTTGCTGGATTTGCGGGGCGCGCTGGCTATGCCGGAGGCGCCCCGTTAACATTGCCCGCTCCCGCTCAATCAAGAATACGCCGTGACCGAATCCATCCGCCGCCGCCTCGATGCCTTCCGCCAGCAGCGCCGCGTCCAGGCGGGGTCGCTGATCACCTCAGTATTCGGTGACGCGGTCCTGCCCCATGGCGGCCGCATCTGGCTGGGCAGCCTGATCCGCCTGCTCGAACCCCTGGAATTGTCCGAGCGGCTGGTGCGCACCTCGGTGTTCCGCCTGGCCAAGGACGAATGGCTGCGCGCCGAGGCCAAGGGCCGCCGCGCCGACTACCAGCTCACTCCGGCCGGGCACCGCCGCTTCGAGGAAGCGTCGCGGCATATTTATTCTTCCCACGCCCCCCAGTGGGACCGGCGCTGGCGCCTCATCCTGGCGGTGGGCGAGTTCGACCCCCGGGAGCGGGAGCGCCTGCGTAACGCCCTGTTCTGGCAGGGTTTTGGCGCCCTGGGCGGCGATTGCTTCGTGCACCCCAGCGCCGACCTGACGGCGGCCCTGGACGCCCTGGTGACCGAGGGCATGGCCGACTTTCTCGGCCGGCTGATGCCGCTGCTGGCGGCCGACTCCCTGTCTGGCCTGTCTGCCAATGACGCCGACCTGGTGCGCCGTGCCTGGGATCTGGAGGACCTGGCCGCCGACTACGGCGAGTTCGTCACCACCTACCTGCCGATCCTGGCCGACTTGCGCCGCGACCGGCACGCCGAGGTGGACGACGAAGAGGCCTTCTTGCTGCGCATCCTGCTCATCCACGACTACCGGCGCATGCTGCTGCGCGACCCGGAACTGCCCGACGTGCTGCTGCCGGCGGACTGGCCCGGCCAGCGTGCCCGGCTGCTCTGTCGCGACCTCTACCGGCGCCTGGTGGGCCCCTCCGAGCGTCATCTGGAGCAGCACCTGCGTCTGGCCGATGGCGCCTTTCCGCCCCTCGACCCGTCCTTCGCCGAACGTTTCCCCGACGACGACCCCCTGGTGGCGATCGCCCTGTAAGGGGGCTCAACCTCGGCAGCCTGGGCTTCAGCCCTTGGCCTGCTTCGCTTCCACCAGGGGCACCACCCCGGGGATGTGGATGCGTGGCCGGTCGGGTTCCACCGCCGTGAGCGGCGCCGTTTCCACCAGGGTGGCCAGGCAGCGCTTGGTCAGATCCTGGTAGGTGCGGGTGCCCGCCACCTTCCAGGCGATTTCCTCCTCGCTCAGTTCGCGCACTACCTTGGCCGGCACGCCGGCGGCCAGATGGCGCGCGGGAATCGCCGCGCCGGCCTTGACGAAGGCGCAGGCGGCGACGATGGCCGCCTCGCCCACCACGGCGTTGTCCATGATCACTGCGTTCATGCCGATCAGGGCGTTGCGCCCGATGCGGCAGCCGTGCAGCACGGCGCCGTGGCCGATGTGACCATCCTCCTCGACTACCGTGTCGGTGCCGGGGAAACCGTGCATCACGCAGGTGTCCTGCAGGTTGGCGCCGGCTTCCAGGATCAGCCGGCCGAAGTCGCCGCGCAGGCAGGCCCCGGGGCCGACGTAGCAGCCGGGGCCGACAATCACGTCGCCGATCAGCACCGCGCTGGGATGGACAAAGGCGCTCGGATCGACCACGGGAACGAGGCCGTCGATGGCAAAGACACGAAGGGAGGACGGGGGCATGGTGTGGGTCTCCTGCGGGGTGGCATAATTCTATCTAGTAGAACTGATTTCGAAATTCAGAATATCAAGGAATGCACATGAGTGACGAGTCCGACGGCAAACACGGCGTCCAGTCTCTGGAGATCGGCATGGACATCTTCCGCGTCATGGTGAACGGCCAGCGTTCCATGGCACTCAAGGACATCGCCGCGGCAGCGGGCATGCCCGCCTCCAAGGTGCACCGCTACCTGGTCAGTCTGATCCGTTCCGGCCTGGTCGAGCAGGACCCCCACACCTCGCGCTACGACCTGGGCTCCTTCGCCCTCAACGTCGGGCTGGTGTCGATCGACCGCCTCGACCGCATCCGTCTCGGTCTGGCGGCCATCGCCGATCTGCGCGACACGATCAATGAAACCACCGCCCTGGCCGTCTGGAGCGAGCACGGTCCGGTGATCGTGCGTTGGGAGCGGCCGCGCCGGCCGATCACGGTCAACGTCATTACCGGCACCGCCCTGGACATGCTGACCTCGGCCAGCGGCCGGGTCTTCGCCGCCTACATGGCGCGGGACACGGTGCGCCCCCTGATCGAGCGCGAAATGGCCAACCCGGAACTGCCCGAGGACCTGCGCAGCTGGCCCCAGGTGGAAGCCATGCTCGATAAGGTGCGCCACGACGGCTATGCCGCGGTTTCCGGCTATTACCTGGTGCCCGGGGTCGAGGCGTTGGCGGCGCCGGTGTTCAACTTCAAGGGCGAGATCACCATCGCCATGCTGGTGGTCGGCGTGCAGGGCATGTTCGACATGGCGCCTGACGGCGAAGTGGTCCGTGCCCTGCGCGCGGCAGCGGTCAATTTGTCGCAACGGCTCGGCTATACGGGCTCGGAAGTGTCGATGATTTTGTAAAAATATTTTAAAAACAATACGTTGGCCGCATTGATACGTCTGTTTCAAAGCGGCCATTTTTTTGTATCATTTTCGATTGACAGAATTAGTTACGTATTCCAGAATGACTTTCGGGAGGCGCAAGCGTAAGCCGGTGACCTCCCCCCCATAAAAAAGGAGGCCACATGATGGAGACAACCCTGGTCCGCTGTACGGCGGCGCCAACCCTGGCAAAGGAGGGGGCGTGATGCTTGCCCAGTTCCTGCAGTTCCTCTTCTCCGGCGTCACCGTCGGCGCCACTTACGCCCTGGCAGCCCTGGGCTTCACCCTGATCTACAACGCCAGCAACGTGATCAACTTCGCCCAGGGCGAATTCATCATGCTCGGCGGCATGCTCGCGGTGTTCTTCGCCCAGATGGGCCTGCCCATGCCGGCGGCCCTGGCCCTGGCCATCCTGGTTCCCGCCGTGGTCGGCGTGCTGGTGGAAAAGCTGGCCATCGAGCCGGTCAAGGGCGCCGAGACGGTCACCCTGATCATCATCACCATCGGCGCCTCCCTGGTGATCCGCGGCCTGATCCAGGTCTGGCTGGGCAAGGGCACCTACTCCCTGCCGGCCTTCTCGGGCAACGACCCGATCGAGATCCTCGGTGCCACCCTGTTGCCTCAGAGCCTGTGGGTACTGGGCGTCACCGCCCTGGTGGTGACGGGCCTCTGGTACTTCTTCAACCGCACCCTGTACGGCAAGGCCATGCTGGCCACCTCGTACAACCGCCTGGCCTCCGAGCTGGTCGGCATCAACACCAACTGGGTGCTGTTCGTCAGCTTTGCCATGTCGGCGGCCCTGGGCGCCCTGGGCGGTATCCTGGTGACGCCGATCACCCTGACCTCCTACGACGTGGGGATCATGCTCGGCCTCAAGGGCTTCGTCGCCGCGGTGGTGGGCGGTCTGGGCAACGGCCTGGGTGCCGTGCTCGGCGGCCTGCTGGTGGGGGTGGTGGAGGCCATGGCCGCCGGCTACATCTCCTCGGCCTACAAGGATGCGGTGCCCTTCGTGCTGATCCTGCTGATCCTCTTCTTCATGCCCCGCGGCCTGTTCGGCGCCAAAGTGACGGATCGGGTGTGACCATGACCAAATCGCGTTATTTCGGCCTGGCGGTGATCGTCGCCGTGCTGCTGGTACTGCCCCAGTTCCTGCAGAACGGCTTCCACTACGACCTGGTCATCCGCATGGCGATCAACGCCGTGATCGTGCTCGGCCTCAACCTGCTGATCGGCTTCGCCGGCCAGATCAGCCTGGGCCACGCCGGCTTCATCGGCATCGGCGCCTACGCCTCGGCCATCCTCACCAGCCACTTCAACTGGCATCCCCTGGCGGCCATGGCTGCCGGCGCGGCGGCGGCGGGCCTGCTCGCCGCCCTGGTGGCCCGGCCGATCTTCAAGCTGAAGGGCCACTACCTGGCCATGGCCACCCTGGGCCTGGGCTTCATCCTGGCCATCGCCATGAAGAACGAGGGCGCCTACACCGGCGGTCCGGACGGCATGCCGGTGGTGCCGATGACCGTGGCCGGCTGGGAAATCGCCGGCGAGAAGGCCTGGTACTGGGTGATGGCCCTGGTGCTGTCGATCAGCGTGTGGGCCTCCCTCAACCTGATCGACTCGCCCTTCGGCCGCGCCCTGCGCGCCCTGCACGGCTCGGAAGTGGCCTCCCAGGTGGTGGGGGTGGATGTGGTCCGCTACAAGGTCGCCATCTTCGTCCTGTCGGCCGTGTTCGCCTCGATCATGGGCAGCGTCACCGCCCACTACGTCGGCTTCGTCACCCCCAACGTGGCCGATTTCTTCCACTCCATCGAGCTGGTCACCATGGTGGTGATCGGTGGCATGGCCTCGGTGTACGGCTCCGTGGTCGGGGCCGTGCTGCTCACCGCGCTGCCCCAGGCCCTCGCCACCTTCGAAGGCTGGGAGACGGTGGCCTTCGGCGCCATCCTCATGCTCAGCATGATCTTCCTGCCCAAGGGCCTGGTGCCCACCCTGGCCGCCAAACTGGGAAGGAGCGAATGATGCCCCTGCTCGAAGTCCGTCAATTGTCCAAGGTGTTCGGCGGCGTCAAGGCCGTGCAGAACGTCAGCTTCTCCATCGACGCCGGCATCGTCTATTCGGTGATCGGCCCCAACGGGGCGGGCAAGACCACCCTGTTCAACCTGATCACCGGGGTCTACACGCCGAGTGAGGGCGAGATCGTCCTCGACGGCGAGAACCTGGCCGGCAAGTCGCCCAACGAACTGGCCCGGCGCGGTGTTGCCCGGACGTTCCAGAACCTCCAGGTGTGCATGAACATGAGCGCCCTGGAGAACGTCATGGTCGGCGCCCACCTGCGCCTCGACCGCAACCTGATCAAGGCCGCCCTGCGCTTCCCCGGCCTGGTCGGCCGGGACCGCCAGTTGCGCGCCGAGGCCGCCGAGCTGATGGATTTCGTCGGCCTGGAGAAGTACGTCGGTGCCCGGGCCGACTGCATGCCCTACGGCGCCCTGAAGCGTCTGGAAATCGCCCGGGCCCTGGCCATGAAGCCGCGCCTGCTGTTCCTCGACGAGCCTGCCGCCGGCCTCAACCCCAAGGAAACCCTGGAGGTGGACGAACTGGTGCGCAAGGTGGCCGATTCCGGCGTCACCGTGGTGCTGGTGGAGCACGACATGAAGATGGTGATGAACCTGTCCGACCGCATCCTGGTGCTCGACTACGGCAAGAAGCTGGCCGAAGGCACCGGCGAGGAAGTG
This sequence comes from Oryzomicrobium terrae, assembly GCF_008274805.1. Lineage (NCBI taxonomy): Bacteria > Pseudomonadati > Pseudomonadota > Betaproteobacteria > Rhodocyclales > Rhodocyclaceae > Oryzomicrobium > Oryzomicrobium terrae. Next base: position 3,404,021 of record NZ_CP022579.1, on the reverse strand, counting down.
CGGCGCAACCCGGACGTGATCGCCGCCTACCTGGGCGCCCACGCCTAGGCAACGGGAGAAAACAAGATGGAAGCCCTGCGCATCATCAGCGAAGAGCATCGCAACCTGTGGCGTATCGCCATCACCGTGGACCAGCTGGCCGACGAACTCGACGACGGCGCCGCGGCGAAAGAAGTGGACGCGGCCTTCTTCGGTTCGGTGTTCGACTACCTGGAACACTTCATCGACCGGGCCCACCACCCCAAGGAGGATGACTTCCTCTTCCGTCGTCTGCGCCAGCGCAGCGACGAGGCCGGCCCCCTGCTCGACCAGCTGGAGGCCGAGCACCGCCAGGGGCCGGGCAACCTGGCCACCCTGCGCGCTGCCCTGGCCGCCACCGCCAGCGGCGAGTTGGGCAACAAGGCCTTCGCCACCACCCTGCGCGCCTACACCGCCGGACTGAAGAGCCACATCCGCACCGAGGAAAAGGAAATCCTGCCCCTGGCCCGCCAGGTGCTCACCGGCGACGACTGGCATGACATCGACCGGGCCTTCCTCGACAATAGCGACCCCCTGTTCGGCGAGAAGGTCCAGGGCGAATTCCGCGAGCTGTACCACCGGGTGGTCAGCCTGGCGCCGGAATCCGTCGGCCTGGGCGGCCACGAGGCCGGGGTGCTGAGCGCCGGCGAGGGCGCCACCCAGGGCGACGTGCTGATGGCCGTGCAGGGCGTGCAGAGCGCCTACGGCCGAATCCAGGCCCTGAAGGGCATCGACCTGGAGATCCGCCGCGGCGAGTTGGTGGCCCTGGTGGGGGCCAACGGTGCCGGCAAGACCACCCTGCTGCGTGCCATTTCCGGCGTCCAACCCCTCACCGCCGGCCGCATCCGCTTCGACGGCGAGGACATCACCGGGCTGCGCGCCGACCTGCGCGTGCGCCGCGGCATCAGCCAGGTACCGGAAGGCCGCCAGGTGTTCGGCCCCCTGTCCATCGAGGACAACCTGCGCCTGGGCGCCTACACCCAGCCCCCGGCCAACCTGGCCGAGGACATGGAGCGGGTCTACAGCATGTTCCCGATCCTCAAGGAAAAGCGCCACCTGCCCGCCGGCACCCTGTCCGGCGGCCAGCAGCAGATGCTCGCCATCGGCCGCGCCCTGATGGCCCGGCCCAAGCTGCTGCTGCTCGACGAGCCATCCATGGGCCTGGCGCCGCTCCTGGTCGAGGAGGTGTTCAACGTGGTCAAGACCCTCAAGTCCCAGGGCATGACCATCTTCCTCGTCGAACAGAACGCCTTCGCCGCCCTTGCCATCGCCGACCGGGCCTACGTGCTCGAAACCGGCAACACCACCCTGAGCGGCTCCGGCCAGGAGTTGCTCAACAACGAACAGGTTCGTGCCGCCTACCTCGGCATGTAATCCCCCCTAGGAGTCCTTTATGAGCAAGCAATTCGCCTCGGTCGCCGACCTGGAAGAAAAGAAGACCACCTTCACCCAGCTGTCGACCCACTGCTGGGGCTACACCGCCGAGGGCGACCCCAACGCCGGCGTGATCATCACCGACGAAGGCGTTCTGATCGTGGACGCCTTGGCCACGCCGGTGATGGCCCAGCGCCTGATCGCCGAGGTCCGCAAGGTCACCGACAAGCCGATCAAGTACGTGGTGCTGTCCCACTACCACGCCGTACGCGTGCTCGGCGCCGCCGGCTACAAGCCCGAAGGCCTGGAGCAGATCATCGCCAGCCAGGGCACCTACGAACTGATCGTCGAGCGCGGTGCCCAGGACATGCAGTCCGAGTACGAGCGCTTCCCTCGCCTGTTCCAGGCCTTTGAGAGCATCCCCGGCCTGACCTGGCCGACCCTGGTGTTCAAGGACGAGATGACCCTGTTCATGGGCGGCGTCGAGATCAAGGTGATGCACCTGGGCCCCGGCCACACCAAGGGCGACACCGTGGTCTGGGTGCCCGCCGAGAAGGTGCTCTTCTCCGGCGACCTGGTGGAGTGCGAGGCAGCCTGCTACACCGGCGACGCCCAGCTCGAGGAATGGCCCGCCACCCTGGACGCCATCGCCGCCCTGGGTGCGGAAAAGCTCATCCCCGGTCGCGGTCCGGCCCTGGAAACCCCGGCCAAGGTGGCCGAAGGCCTGGCCTACACCCGGGACTTCGTCAGCACCCTGTACGGCGGCGCCAAGGAAGCGGTGGCCCAGGGTCTCAACCTCAACCAGGCCATGGCCCACATCCGCAAGGCCATGGACCCCAAGTTCGCCCAGGTCTTCATCTACGAGCACTGCCTGCCCTTCGACGTGACCCGGGCGGTGGACGAGGCCAGCGGCATCAAGCACCCGCGCATCTGGACGGCGGAACGGGACAAGGAAATGTGGCACGCCTTGCAACAGGCGGGCTGAGCGCTGCGACCCCAGCTAGGAAGCAACACCTGAAGGAGGTTCCCCGCCGACCATAACGACGACAAGGCGGCGGGGTAAAGAACGAGGAGACCGGAAGTGCTATCAACCTATCAGTATCCGAAGTACGAATACGTCACGCCCCCCGAGCAGCGCGGCGCTGCGCCGGCCCGCTACCCGGTGGTGGTGGTCGGCGCCGGCCCCGTCGGCCTGGCCGGGGCCATCGAACTGGCCCAGAGTGGTGTGCCGGTGGTGGTGCTCGACGACGACGACACCGTCTCGATCGGCTCCCGCGGCGTCTGCTACGCCAAGCGCGCCCTGGAAGTGCTCGACCGCATCGGCGTCGGCGAGGCCTGTGTGGACAAGGGCGTGAGCTGGAACGTGGGCCGCACCTTCTTCCGCGACGAGGAAGTCTACAACTTCAACCTGCTGCCCCAGCCCGACCACAAGCGCCCGGGCATGATCAACCTGCAGCAGTACTACCTGGAAGAATTCCTGGTGAACCGGGCCAAGGAGCTGCCCAACCTGGACCTGCGCTTCCGCAACAAGGTGGTGTCCGTGTCCCCTGCGGGCGACGGCGCCTCCCTCCAGGTGGAAACCCCGGACGGCATCTACTCCCTGGACACCGACTGGCTGGTGGTCGCCGACGGCGCCCGCAGCCCGATCCGGCGCATGATGAACCTGGAGATCGAAGGCAAGATCTTCATGGACCGCTTCCTCATCGCCGACGTGGTGATGAAGGCCGACTTCCCCGCCGAGCGCTGGTTCTGGTTCGATCCCCCGTTCCACCCGGGCCAGTCGGTACTGCTGCACCGCCAGGCCGACAACGTCTGGCGCATCGACTTCCAGCTCGGCTGGCAGGCCGACCCGGAGGAAGAGAAGAAGCCCGAGAAGGTCATCCCGCGCATCAAGGCCATGCTCGGTGACGAGCGCGAGTTCGAGCTGGAGTGGGTCAGCGTGTACACCTTCCAGTGCCGGCGCATGAACGACTTCCGCCATGGCCGGGTGCTGTTCGTCGGCGACGCCGCCCACCAGGTTTCGCCCTTCGGCGCCCGGGGCGCCAACTCCGGCATCCAGGACACCGACAACCTGGTGTGGAAGCTCAAGCTGGTCCTCGACGGCAAGGCCCCCGAGAGCCTGCTCGACACCTACAGCGAGGAGCGGGTGGCGGCAGCGGACGAGAACATCATGAATTCGACCCGCTCCACCGACTTCATCACCCCCAAGAGCAAGACCTCCCTGACCTTCCGCAACGCCGTGCTGACCCTGGCCCGGGACCACGCCTTTGCCCGCGCCCTGGTGAACTCGGGCCGCCTGTCGGTGCCCGCCTACCTTACCGCGTCCCGTCTCAACACCCCGGACAGCGGCGACTTCAGCGGCGACATGGTGCCCGGCGCCCCCATGGATGACGCCCCGCTGCGCGAGGCCGGCAAGAACGGCTGGCTGCTCGACGCCGTCGGCGGCCGCTTCGTTGCCCTGGCCTACGTGGCCGACCCGGCGGCGGTGGACACCGCCACCGCCGACGCCTTGCGCGCCCTGGCCGATGCGCCGATCCCGGTGGAAGCCGTGCTGGTCTCGCCCAAGGCCGGCAACGCCCCGGCCGGCCTGCGCCTGGTGGAGGACTACGCCGGCCGTTTCGCCGAGCGCTTCGACGCCCAGCCCGGCACGGTCTACCTGATCCGTCCCGACCAGCACGTCGCCGGGCGCTGGCGCGCCTTCGACTCCGCCCGCGTGCGCGCCGCCGTCGCCCGCGCCACCTGCAACGCCTGACCGAGGGAGGCAGCCATGACCCAACTCAACCTCAAGCCCAACTTCAATGAACCCGGCCAGCGCTACTTCCGCGCCTTCTCCCCGGGGGACGACTTCTACGAGCTGCTGATCGACACCCACCGGGACCTGACCGACGAACAGAGCGCTCTGCTCAACGCCCGCCTGATCCTCCTGTTGTCCAACCACATCGGCGACCTGTCGGTGCTGCGCGAGGCCATGAAGCTGGCCCGCGACGGCGTCTGAGTCCCTGCCGCGCAACCCGGAGAACATCACCATGATCAAGAAGATCCACCACGTGGCCTACCGCTGCAAGGACGCCAAGGAAACCGTGGAGTGGTACGGCAAGTACCTTAACATGCGCTTCATCCTGGCCATCGCCGAGAACGAGGTGCCCTCCACCAAGGAGCCGGATCCCTACATGCACATCTTCCTCGACGCCGGCGGCGGCAACGTCCTGGCCTTCTTCGAGCTGCCCACCAAGCCGCCCATGGGCCGGGACCCCAACACCCCGGAATGGACCCAGCACCTGGCCCTCGAAGTCGACTCGATGGACGAGCTGCTCGCCACCAAGGCCAAGCTCGAAGCCGACGGCATCAAGGTGGTCGGCCCCACCGACCACACCATCTTCAAGTCGATCTACTTCTTCGACCCGAGCGGCCACCGCCTGGAGCTGGCGGCCAATACCGGCACGCCGAAGATGGCCAAGATGCTCGACGACGTGAAGTGGGAAATGCTCGAAGAGTGGTCCCGCACCAAGAAGGCACCGCGCCACGCCGCCTGGATGCACGACGGTAGCGCCTCCTGAGCCGTGGCCGGGACGGCGGGTGCTGCCACCCGTCGTCCCGGCCACGCGCCGACGAGGTGACCGCCCAGAACGACCTGCCCCGGCGCGGCCCCGCCGGGCGCATCTTCCCCAGCAAGGAACACGCACAATGAAGCTCGCCACCCTCAAGAAAGGCGGCCGCGACGGCACCCTGGTCGTCGTCAACCGCGCCCTGACCTACTGCCGCCCGGTGCCGGCCATCGCCCGCACCCTGCAGGCCGCCCTGGACGACTGGGAGGCCGTCGAGCCCCAGCTGCGCCAGGTCTACGAAGCCCTCAACAGCGGCGCCCTGCCCGACCCGCAGCCCTTCGACCCGGCCGCCTGCCATTCGCCCCTGCCGCGGGCCTACCAATGGGCCGACGGCTCGGCCTACGTGAACCACGTCGAGCTGGTGCGCCGCGCCCGGGGCGCCGAACTGCCCCCCGAGTTCTGGACCGACCCCCTGATGTACCAGGGCGGCTCCGACAGCTTCGTCGGCCCCCGGGACCCGGTGGTGGCGGTGAGCGAGGACTGGGGCATCGACTTCGAGGCCGAGGTGGCGGTGATCACCGGCGACGTGCCGATGGCCGCCACCCCGGCCCAGTGCGCCGGCAAGATCCGCCTGCTGATGCTGGTCAACGACGTCTCCCTGCGCAACCTGATCCCGGCCGAGCTGGCCAAGGGCTTCGGCTTCTTCCAGTCCAAGCCGGCTTCGGCCTTCTCCCCGGTGGCGGTGACCCCGGACGAGCTGGGCGACGCCTGGCGCGACGGCAAGGTGCACCTGCCGCTCAACGTCGAGCTCAACGGCAAGCCTTTCGGCCGGCCCAACGCCGGGGTGGACATGACCTTCAGCTTCGCCCAGCTGATCGCCCACGTGGCCAAGACCCGGGAGCTGGAAGCCGGCTCGATCATCGGTTCCGGCACCGTCTCCAACAAGCAGGGCGGCCTGCACGGCTCCAGCATCGAGCACGGCGGCGTCGGCTACTGCTGCCTGGCCGAGGTGCGCATGTACGAGACCATCGAGAGCGGCAAGCCTCAGACGCCGTTCATGCGTTTCGGCGACCGGGTGCGCATCGAGATGACGGACGCCGCCGGCGCCTCGATCTTTGGCGCTATCGACCAGCAGGTGACGCCCCTGGCACGCTGACGCCGCGACGACCCACCGGGCCGCCGCCAGGCGGCCCCTTCCGTTCCCGTTCCCACGGTGCCCCGGCGCCGTGGGCGGGTGGCGCGGCGGCCCGCGCGGCCGCCGTTCTTTTTGTCGACCGGGTACGTTCCCAGGGGCTCCGACGAGATCGCCGCATGAAATACAAGGTTGTTCCCACGGACCGGGAAAAGGTCATGCGCGAGCACGATTTCATCGTCTCGAAGACCGACCTGAAGGGCCGCATCACCTACGGCAACCGCACCTTCATCGAATACTCGGGCTACTCCGAGGCCGAACTGCTGGGCAAGCCGCACAACATCATCCGCCACCCGGACATGCCCCGGGGCGTCTTCAAATACCTCTGGGACACCCTGGCCGAAGGGCGCGAGTGCTTCGCCTACGTCAAGAACCTGGCCAAGGACGGCAGCTTCTACTGGGTGTTCGCCAACGTCACCCCGTCCCGGGACGAAGCCGGCCAGGTGATCGGCTACTTCTCGGTACGGCGCAAGCCCAAGCCGGCCGCCCTGCAGGTGATGGACGAGGTCTATCGCGCCATGCTCGCCGAAGAGCAGCGCGCCGGGCCCCGCGACGCCATGGACGCCTCCCTGGCCTGGCTGGGCGCGGCCCTGGCCAGCAAAGAAACCGACTATGAACGCTTCATTCTTTCGCTCTAGGCTGGCGGCCATCGCCCTGGGCGGCAACCTGCTGCTGGCGGCGGCCCTGGCGCTGCCCCTGCTCGGTGCTCCGCCGGCCCTGGCCCTGGTGCCGCTGCTCGTCGGCCTGGGCCTCGGCAGCTGGCTGATCCACGCCGCCGGCCGCCTCGACCGGCGCCTGGGCGAGATCGGCGCGGTGGCTCGGGAAGTGGCCGAGGGGCGCCTGGAGCGGCGCTTTACCGGCCTGGCGCCGGGGGCCTTCGCCGCCGACATCTGCTGGTCGCTCAACGACATGCTCGACCAGCTCGAAAGCTGTTTCCGCGAACAACGCACGGCCCTGGAGTGCGCCAGTGCCGGCCGCTATTTCCGCCGTCCCCAGCCCGAGGGCCTGCATGGCGAATTCCGCGCCGCCCTGGAACGGGCCAACGCCTCCCTGGCGGTGATGGAGCGCAACCACCGCTGGGAGCAGCGCAACGCCCTGCTGTCGCGCCTCGGCCAGCTCAACTTCGGCAAATTGCTCGGCAACCTGGGCACCAGCCGCGACGACATGGTGCACATCGCCGCCGCCAGCAAGACCCTCGAAGCCCTGTCGCGCAGCAATGTGGACGCCGCCGAGGACAGCCGCATCCAGGTCGGCCAGGTGGTCGAGTCGCTGCAGCGCATTGCCGCCGGGGTCGAGGAAGCTGGGGCGGCGGTGGCGGCGATGAACGCCCACAGCGCCGAGATCGGCCGTTCGGTAACCCTGATCGCCCAGATCGCCGACCAGACCAACCTGCTCGCCCTCAACGCCGCCATCGAGGCGGCCCGGGCCGGCGAAGCGGGGCGCGGTTTCGCCGTGGTGGCCGACGAGGTGCGCAAGCTGGCCGAACACAGCAAGCAGGCCTCCGGCGCCATCGCCGCGGTGATGCACGCGGTGGGGGGCGACATGGCGCAGATGTCGGCGGATACGGCGGTGATGCGCACCCGGGTGGCGGAGTCCCAGGCGGCGATCGCCGGTTTCGCCGCCGGCTTTGGCCACCTGGCCGAATCGGCCCGCTCGGCCCTGGCCAGCATCGGCCAGGTGCACGACGTGAGCGTGGCCACCCTGGCCAAGGTGGACCTGCTGTTTGCCAAGCAGAACGCCTACATCGCCGTCGGCCAGGAGGCGGATGCCTCCGGCGCCAACGTGCCCGCCGATGTTGCGGCGACGGTCCGGGGCGAGGACGAATTCGGCCACTTGCCCGGCTTCGCCCGGATTCCGGCCACCCTGGCCGAGTTCCGCCAGCAGCTGCTCGCCGCCCGGGACGACCTGGCGGCCGGCTGGGAGCGCGACCCGGCCCGCCAGGAGCGCATCTTCGCCAGCTTCGCCGCGGCGGAACGGGCGAGCGAGGCCCTGGCTGCCGCGCTCGACGGATTGGTGCGGGAAAAACACGGCGCCGCCTCCCTGGCGGGGTGAGCGCCGGCCACGACGAATTAGAACGGCGTCGCCAAGAAAACGCCCGAGAGCAACGCCCCATAACGAGGAGGAAGACAGTGACGGATCGGCAACGTGACGGGCAATACACAGAAGAACGGGGCGCCATTGGCCGTGGCGCCTGGGTCGGCATCCTGGCGGCGGGCGGGCTGGTCGCCTGGCTGTGGGTCGCGCCGGCGGCGCCCCTGGACGTGCTGCTCGGGCAGAGCGTGCTCGCCCTGCTGGCCGTGGCGGTGCCGCTGCTGGCGCGGTGGCGCGGTGCTCCCGCCCGGTCCGGTGATGGGGGCGTCCCTGCCGCCGCCGCCGAGGGGCGCGCCGAAGTCGGCGACGGTGCCGCCACCACCGGCTTCGGCGAGCAGTTGCGCGTGCGGGTCCGCGAGTTCGTCGAGGAGGCGCGCCGCATCGGCACCGCCGCAGCGGTGGATAGCGCCGTGCTGTCGCGCCGGGTGCAGGAAACGACCCGGCTGGCCGACCAGCAGCGCGACCTGGCCGGCGCCATCTTCGCCGCCACCGGGGCGACCCGGTCGGCCACCGATACCGCCAGCCAGCACGCCGACGAGATCCGCACCAGCACCGAAACCAACCTGGTGGCGGTGCGCGGCGCCCACCGGGACCTGCAGGACGTGCGCGAGCGCATCCTGCGCATCTCCGCCGATACCGCCGGCTCCACCGAGCGGGTCGCCGAATTGTCGCGCCGCTCCCGCGAGATCCGCGACATCGGCATGCTGATCAACGACATCTCCGACCAGACCAACCTGCTCGCCCTCAACGCCGCCATCGAGGCGGCCCGGGCCGGTGAGGCGGGGCGCGGCTTCGCCGTGGTCGCCGACGAGGTGCGCAAACTGGCCGAGCGGGTCAAGACCGCCACCGGGGTGATTTCCGCCAGCACCGTCACCATGCAGCGCCTGGTGGAGGAGACCGAGGTGCAGATGGCCAGCATCCGCGACGATTCGGGCCACGCCGCCCAGGCCGTGGCGCGCACCGTCGGCGATTTCGACAGGGTGGTGGAGGACCTCGGCCGGGCCGGGGCCGGCCTCGGCGTAGTGGCCGATTCCCTGCACCACATCCAGTCAGCCAACACCCAGATCCACGCCCAGGTGGAAGAGATCAAGGCCCTGTCCGACCAGGCCAGCACCAGCATGGACGAATCCACCCGGGCCGCTGCCTCGCTGCAGGCCCAGACCGAGCGCCTGTACGCCCTGGGCGCCCGCTTCTCGATCGCCGACAGCGCCTTCGACCGCATCCTCGCCACCGCCCAGCGCCTCGCCGCCCAGGTGGGCGACTGCCTAAGCCAGCACCTGCGCCAGGGCGTGGACGTGTTCGACCAGCACTACCAGCCGGTGCCGGGCACCGAGCCGGCCAAGTTCACCACCCGCTACGACCAGGCGGTGGAAGCCGAACTGCAGCGCATCTACGACATCGGCATTGGCGATCTGCCCGGCGCCCTACTGGTGTGCGCCTGCGACAACCAAGGCTACATGCCGGCCCACCACCGCAAGTTCTCCGAACCCCTCAACGGCGACGCCAAGCACAACCAGGTGTTCAGCCGCCACAAGCGTATCTACAACGACCCGGTGGGCCTGCGCAGTGCGCGCAACCGGGAGCGCTTCCTGCTCCAGACCCTGCTGCGCGACACCGGCGAGGTGCTCTCCGAGTTGGCCATGCCGATCCTGGTGGACGGCCGCCACTGGGGCGCCCTGCGCACCGCCTTTCCCCCCGAGGTGCTGACCGGCGGGGCCGGGGCGGCCGCGCGCACCTGAGGACGCCATGAGCCGACCGACGCCGATCCTGGCGGTGCTGCTGACCACCCTGGTGGCCCTGGGTCCCCTGTCCACCGACTTCTACCTGCCCTCCCTGCCGGCCATCACCGCCGCCTTCGCCACCGACGGCGCCCACACCCAGCTCACCCTGTCGGTGTACCTGGCCGGCTTCGCCGTGGCCCAGCTGGTGGTGGGGCCCCTGGCCGACCGCTTCGGCCGGCGCCCGGTGGTGCTCGGCGGACTGATCGTGTACCTGCTCGCCAGCCTGGCCTGCTGCGCCGCGCCGAGCATCGAGGCCCTGATCCTGGCCCGCCTGGTCCAGGCCCTGGGGGCCTGCGTCGGCCCGGTGCTAGGCCGCACCATCGTGCGCGACGTGTGGGGGCCGGCAGACGCCGCCCGGGTGCTGGCCTACGTCAGCGGTGCCATGGCCCTGGCCCCCCTGATCGGGCCCTTCCTGGGTGGGCTGCTCACCGTGTTCTTCGGCTGGCAGGCCAACTTCGCCGCCCTGGCCCTGTTCTCCGCTTTGCAGATCGCCGCCACCTGGCGCTGGCTGGCCGAGAGCAATCCCCACCCGGACCCCACCGCCACCCAACTGGCCCGCATCGCCGCCAACTACCGGCGCCTGCTCGCCGATCGGGCCTACCTGGGCTACCTGCTCTGCCAGTCCTTTGCTTACAGCGCCCTGTTCGCCTTCATCTCCGGCTCGGCCTTCGTCCTGATCGGCCACTTCGGCCTGGCCCCGGCCACCTACGGCCTGTGCTTCGGCGTGGTGGTCACCGGCTACATGGCCGGCTCGGCCCTGTCCGGCCGGCTGGTGGGGCGCTTCGGCAGCGACCGCCTGCTGTTCGCCGGGGGCCTCGTCGGCGCCGGCGCCGGCCTGGCCATGTGGGCCCTGGCCGCCAGCCCCCTGGCCTCGGTGGCGGCCCTGCTCGGCCCCATGGTGTTCGTCACCGTGGCCCTGGGCCTGGTCATGCCCAACGCCACCGGCCGGGCCCTGGCCCCCTATCCCCAGATGGCCGGAGCCGCCTCGTCCCTGATCGGCTTTGCCCAGATGTCCATCGCCGCCCTGATCGGCATCGTCGTCGGCCACGGCCTGGAGGACGGCGGCCAAGGCGCCCTGACCCTGCTGCCGGCAGCCATCGCCGCCTGCGGCGTGCTGGTTCCCCTGTGTTACCTGGCCCTGGTCCGACCGGCCCACGCCCCGGCCTGACCCCCGCCCGCTTTCCCGGAGTCTTCCCATGCTCACGCTCTACACCTACTTCCGCAGCTCCGCCGCCTACCGGGTGCGCATCGCCCTCAACCTGAAAGGGCTGGCCTACACGCCGGTGCCGGTGCATCTGCTCAAGGACGGCGGCGAGCAGAACCAGCCCGCCTACCGGGCCAAGAGTCCCCTGGGCACGGTGCCGACCCTGGAGTGCGACCACGGGGTGCTGACCCAGTCCCTGGCCATCCTCGAATACCTGGACGAGACCCACCCGGCGCCGGCCCTGCTGCCCGCCGACCCGGGCGGCCGCGCCCGGGTGCGGGCCATTGCCCAGACCATCGCCTGCGACATCCATCCGATCAATAACCTGCGCGTGCTGCGCTACCTGGTACACACCCTGGGCATCACCCCGGAGCAGAAGACCGCGTGGTACCGCCACTGGGTGATGGACGGGCTGGCGGCGGTGGAAGCCCTGCTGGCCGACCCGCGCACCGGCGCCTTCTGCCACGGCGACACCCCGACCCTGGCCGACTGCTGCCTGGTGCCCCAGGTGTTCAACGCCCTGCGTTTCGACTGCGACCTGAGCGGTTTCCCCACCCTGAGCCGCATCGCCGCCCACTGCGACACCCTGGACGCCTTCCGCGCCGCCGCGCCGGGGGCCCAGCCCGACGCCGAGTGAGGCGGCCGCCGGCCCGATCCCGCTTCCCGTTTATTTCCGTCTTTGCCGAGACCTGCCATGACCACTGCCGACCTGCCCCTGTGGACCCCATCCCCCGCCCGCATGGCGGGGACCCTGCTGCACCGCTTCCTCACCCCGGCGAGCACCCGGGCCGGCCGGCCGCTCGCCGACTACGACGCCCTGTGGCAATGGTCGGTGGACGACCCCGCCGCCTTCTGGAACCTGGTGTGGGATGAACTCGGCGTGGTGGGCGACAAGGGCACCGGCCCGGTCCTGGAAAACGGCGAGCGCATGCCCGGGGCCCGCTGGTTCCCCACGGCCAAGCTCAATTACGCCGAGAATCTACTCAACTTCGCCGGCCTGCCCGCCAACGCCGATGACGCCCTCGTCTTCTGGGGCGAATCCCAGGTCAAGCGCCGGGTCAGCCGGATGGAGCTGGTGCGCCAGGTCGCCGCCTTCCAGGCCGGCCTGATCGCCGCCGGTGTCGGCCCCGGCGACCGGGTGGCGGGCTTTTTGCCCAACCTGCCCGAAACCCTGGTGGCCATGCTCGCCACCACGGCCCTCGGCGCCATCTGGTCCTCCGCCTCCCCGGACTTCGGCGTCCAGGGCGTCCTCGACCGCTTCGGCCAGATCGAACCCAAGGTCTTCGTCTGCGTCGACGGCTACTGGTACAACGGCAAGGCCGTGGACTGCCTGGCCAAGAACGCCGAGGTGGCCGCCAAACTGCCCACCGTGGTGAAAACCGTGGTCGTGCCCTACCTCAACCCGGCCCTCGGGGCCGGGGACGTGGCCGCCATCGCCAACGGCGCCACCCTGGCCGACTTCACCGCCCCCCACGCCGGGGTGACCACGCCCACCTACCACCGGGTCGGTTTCGATCATCCGCTCTTCATCATGTTCTCCTCGGGCACCACCGGCGTGCCCAAGTGCATCGTCCACTGCCACGGCGGCGCCCTGGTCCAGCACCTCAAGGAACACCAGCTGCACAACGACGTGCAGCCCAATGACCGGGTGTTCTACTTCACCACTTGCGGCTGGATGATGTGGAACTGGCTGGTCTCGGGCCTCGCCTCCGGCGCCACCCTGCTGCTCTTCGACGGCAGCCCCTTCGCCCCGGGCAAGGACGGCGTAGCCGGCACCCTCCTGTTCGACTACGCCGAAGCCGAGGCCATGACCCACTTCGGCACCTCGGCCAAGTTCATCGACGCCATCGCCAAGGCCGGCTTGAAGCCCCGGGCAACTCACACGCTCGACACCCTCAAGGCCATGATGTCCACCGGCAGCCCCCTGGTGGCCGAAGGCTTCGACTACGTGTACCGGGACGTCAAGGAAGACATCCAGCTCGCTTCTATTTCCGGCGGCACCGACATCCTCTCCTGCTTCGTCCTCGGCAATCCCATCGGCCCGGTGTGGCGCGGCGAAATCCAATGCCGGGGCCTCGGCATGGCGGTGGACGTCCTCGACGACACCGGCGCCCCGATCCGGGAGCAAAAGGGCGAACTCGTCTGCCTCAAACCCTTCCCGGCCATGCCCGTCGGCTTCTGGAACGACCCGGACGGCGCCAAGTACCGGGCCGCCTACTTCGAACGCTTCCCCAACACCTGGTGCCACGGCGACTTCGCCGAGATCACCGCTCACGGCGGCCTCATCATCTACGGCCGCTCGGACGCCACCCTCAACCCCGGCGGCGTGCGCATCGGCACCGCCGAAATCTACCGCCAGGTCGAACAGCTGCCCGAAGTGCTCGAAGCCCTGGTGATCGGCCAGGACTGGCCGAAAGGCTCGGGCGACGTGCGCGTCGTGCTGTTCGTGCGCCTCAAGGAAGGCACCACCCTGGACGACGCCCTGATCCAGCGCATCAAGGACCAGATCCGCAAGAACACCACCCCACGCCACGTGCCGGCCCGGGTGGTGCAGGTCCAGGACATCCCGCGCACCAAGAGCGGCAAGATCGTGGAACTGGCGGTGCGCAACGTGGTGCATGGGGAGGCCGTGAAGAACGTGGAGGCCCTGGCCAACCCGGAGGCGTTGGAGGAGTTCCGCGGGCGAGGCGAGTTGCAGGGGTAGGGCAGGGCCCGGCCCCAGAGCGGCCGGGGGGACGGCAGGATGACCGCCGGCTTACGGCAGCACGGCAGCCCCTGCCCTCGTCAGGGCCGGCGGGCCGGGCTGCCGTGGCCTGTTACGGCCGGGGAGCCAGGGGGGGCGTGGGCGGTGCGGGGGGTGAAGGCGGCGAGGCCGGCAGGCGTGGCCTCGGCGCTGCCAACGGCGCCGGCGCGCCGGGGGGCAGGGGCGGGCGGAGGCTGTCCCGGTTCCGCCCCACGTCCCCGGTCCGGGGCCGGACGCCGTTGTGGGCGTGGTGCCGGGAGTGGGGCTGGCCGGCCTTGAAGTGCGCCATGCCTTCGGCGCTGCGCCGGTCGGCGGCCCGGGCACGGCCCCGATCCCGGTCGATGGCATTGGGGCCGTTGTTGTTCCGGATACCCTGAGCACTGAGGTGGGCAGCCGAGTTACCGCCGTTCAGGGGGCCCCCGCCAAAGCCGCCGGGACCGCCCATGCCGCCGGGACCGCCGCCGCCCTTGGCGAACGCGGCGCCGCTGGCGGCGGCGAGCAGGCCGGCCGCCAGGAGGATGCGCAGTTGGGGTTTCATCGTGTCCCTCTCCCGCAGGAAATGGCTGGAAATCGCCATGCTTTCACCTTAGTCCAGCCACCGCCCATCGGTGCGGGGAGGTTGTAAGAAAAGGTGAAATCCGGGGAGCGGATCGGCGCGTCCGCGGTCACAGCCAATGCAACGGCCCCGGGCTCGGTGTTCCGAGCGCTCCGGCCGGCAGCGGGAGCGAGGCCATGGCCAACGATTTGCAGAAGGACGCGCTCAACCTGGCCCACTCGGTGGTGATGGGGGTGGCGGGCACCGCGCCCACCTTCAGCATCGCGGCGACCATGGTCACCCTGATCGGCGCCGTCGGCGTGCTTGCCCCGGCCAGCCTGCTCTACTGCGGGCTGATCATGTTCGGCATCACCTTCGCCTACCTGCACCTCAACCGGCTGGAAGCCAATGCCGGCGCCTCCTACGCCTGGGTCAGCCGCATCTTCAACCGCACCCTGGGCTTTTTCGCCGGCTGGACCCTGCTGGTGGCCTCCACCCTGTTCATGGTTTCGGCCACCATCCCCGCCGGCAACGCCACCCTGCTGCTGTTCTGGCCCCGCCTGGTCAACGACCAGCTGGCGGTGACCCTGGTGTCCATGGGCTGGTTGGCCGCCGTGAGCCTGGTGGTGATCCGCGGTATTTCCCTGACCGGCACCGTGCAGACGGTGATGACGGCGGTCGAGCTGGCCATCCTGCTGCTGCTCACGGTGGTGGCGGCGCTCAAGTTCGCCCCGGCGGCGCTGCACCGGCTGACCTGGGCCGATCTGGCGCCGACCGCCTTCGACCCCGGGTCCTTCGCCAGCGGCGCGATCATCGCCCTGTACTTCTTCTGGGGCTGGGACGTGGCCCTCAACCTCAACGAGGAGACCCGGGATTCGGCGCGGCTGCCCGGCCTGGGGGCGGCGGTGGCGATGATCATCATCACCGCCGCGTTCACCGCCTTCGCCGCCATCGTGCTGCTCGCCCTGGGCGACGACGAGATCCGCCAGGCCAGCACCAACGTCATCTTCACCGTGGCCGACAAGCTGTTCCCCCGCCCCTGGAGCTACCTGGCGGTGCTGGCCCTGATGCTGTCCACCATCGGCACCCTGGAAACCTCGATCCTGCAGTTCACCCGCACCATGTTCGCCAAGTCCCGCGACGGTGCCCTGCACCGCCGCTGGGCGCGGCTGCACAGCCAATGGCGCAGCCCCTACGGCGCCACCCTGCTGATCGCCGGCCTGGGCTGCCTGCTGCTGGTGCTCTCCCTGCTGTTCCAGGGGGTCGGGGAAGTGCTCAAGGCCTCAATCAACGTGATCGGCGTCCAGGTCGCCTACTACTACGGCCTGGCCGGCTTCGCCTGTGCCTGGAACTTCCGCCGCCGGGCCGGCCGTTCCCTGGCCGACCTGGTGCTGATGGTGATCTGGCCGGGCCTGAGCGCGACGGCCCTGTGGATTGCCGCCGTGCTGGCGGTGCGGCGCTTCGATACCCCCACCGCCCTGATCGCCATCGGCGGCATCCTGCTCGGCCTCATCCCCCTGCGCGCCAACCGCAAGCCGCGCCCCTGAACGCTGTGCCGGGACGCGACGGCCCCGGGGGCCCACGCACTACCCGCGTTCAGGCCCCTGGCAGGTGGCCGTGCTACCGTGGCCGCCTCTTTCCGGTTTTGCGGTTACTTCCCATGTCGAACCCGGCGCCCCTGCGGGCCAGCAACACCCTCTCTACCACGGTACGTCCGGCGGCCTGCCTGGCCGCGCTGCTGGCCCTGGCGGCCGGCCCGCTGCGCGCCGAACCGACGGCAGAACCGGCGGCAACCTCGGCTACTCCCGCCATTTCCGTGGCAGCGGCCACGCCGAGCATGCCGGCCACGCCGACGGCCGCCGCGCCCTCGGCCAAATCCGCCTGGAGCGGCACCGTGGGCCTGGGGCCCATGGTCTTTCCCAAATACACCGGCGGCAATGGCATGCGCACCTGGCTGGTGCCCCTGATTTCGGCCAGCTACGGCGACACCGCCTACATCGAACCCCTGCGCGCCGGGGCCTACCTGTGGGGCAGCGACGACCGCAAGATGGCCCTGGGTCTGGCCGTGGAGCCGCGCTTCGGCTTCCAGGCCCGCGACGGCGCCCGCCTTGCCGGCATGGCGACGCGGCGCAACAGCCTGGAAGTGGGGCCGGCCTTCGACTGGGACCTGGGCGTGGTCGCCATCGACCTGTCCCTGTTCACCGACCTGACCAACTCCAGCCGGGGCCTCTCGCAGCGGCTGTACGTCTACCGGGAATTCCTCAAGGACGGGCGCTGGAAGCTGAACGGCTTTGTCGGCGCCGACCGGCTGGGCAGCCGCACCGCCAACTACTTCTTCGGCGTGGCGGCGGACGAGGCCACGGCGGCCCGGCCGGCCTACCGCCCCGGCGCCAGCACCAACGCCACCCTGGGCCTGGATGGCGCCTACAAGCTCAGCCGGGACTATTCCCTGGTGTTCGGCCTCCAGGCGGCGCGCCTCAACGGCGGCATCGCCCGCAGCCCGATCGTCGCCACCCGCCAGGCCAACCTGGGCTGGCTGGGGTTGGCCTGGAACCTCTGATCCGGCGCTGAATCCCGCCCCGCCCCGCCCTGCTGGCCACGCCATGCCCTGACCGGCAGTTGCCCGCGCCCGGGCTGACCGTCATGAGGGGGGGGCGAAGGGGCTGCGCGGGCGGCGATTGACTTGCCCGGGCAAACCCGAAAGCATGGGCGCCTGCGTGGCCGCCCCGTCGGCGGCCGTTCCCGGACGGACACCTCACCATGATCGACGCCCTTTTCCTCGTCGCCGGCACGGCGATCCTGCTCTGGCTGTCGCGCAAGCCCCTGCGCAACCCCGGCGGCCACGGCTTCTACCGCTTCTTCGCCTGGGAAGGCATCCTCGGCCTGCTCGTGCTCAACCGGGACACCTGGGGCCGCCAGCCCTTTTCGCCGCACCAGATGACCTCCTGGGTGCTGATGCTGCTCAGCATCTACCTGGTGGTGCAGGGCATTCGCCTGCTGCGCCGCCAGGGCGCCCCCAGCCAGCAGCGGGAAGAGCACGAGGGCCTGTACGACTTCGAAAAGACCACTGCCCTGGTGACCACCGGGATCTTCAAGTACATCCGCCACCCCATGTACGCCTCCCTGCTGGCCCTCACCTGGGGCGCCTTCTGCCAGAAGCCGAGTCTGCTCGGCGCCGCCATCGCCCTGCTCGCCTCGTTCTTTCTCGCCCTCACCGCCAAGGCCGACGAGAAGGAGTGCGCCGCCTACTTCGGCGACGAATACCTGGCCTATAAGCAGCGCACCAAGATGTTCATCCCCTTCGTGCTGTAAGGGCGCGGCGGCTGTCCCGGTCGCCCGCCGCCATCACGGCAAACCCCGCGACTGGCGCGGGGTTTCACGGGGTGGGAGGAATATCGCGCGCGGTGCCGGCGCCCTCGGCTCGGGCCGGTGGTGCGCTCCGCCGGGCGGGCGGCGGACGACGCTATTGCTCGGCCCCCCGGCCCCCCGGCCCCCCGGCGCCTTAGGGCCGCGCCATGCGGCGCAGGGGCTGGCTCGGATCGGCCAGGCTGCGGGCGCGCAACTGGCCGCAGCCGCCGTCGATGTCCTGGCCGGCGGAATTGCGCAGCTTGGTCAGGATGTGGCGGCGGTGCAGCCCCCGGGCCAGTTCGGTGGCCTTTTCCCAGGCCGGGCGCTTGAAGCCCAGTTCGCTCACCGTGTTGTAGGGGATCAGGTTCATGATCGCGTACTTGCCCGTGAGCAGGCGCACGATGCCGTCCATTTCCGCCGCGCTGTCGTTCACCCCGTCGATCAGGGTCCATTGGTACTGGATCGGGTAGCCGGTGGCCCGGGCGTAGGCCTCGCCCAGTTCCACCAGCTCTTCCGGGTCGATGCGCGGCGCCTTGGGCAGCAGCTCGGCGCGCAGGTCGGCCCGGCTGGTGTGCAGCGACAGGGCCAGGGCCGGCTTGACCGCCTGGTGGGGCAGGCGTTCGAACACGCGGCGGTCGCCGACGGTGGAGAACACCAGGTTCTTGTGGCCGATGCCCCCCACCGTGCCGAGCAGGTCGATCGCCTCCAGCACGTTGTCCAGGTTGTGGGCCGGCTCGCCCATGCCCATGAACACCACCTTCTTCACCGGCCGCCGCGCCCGGGCCAGGGCCACCTGGGCGACGATCTCGGCGCTGCCCACCTGGCGCAGCAGCCCCTCCCGGCCGGTCATGCAGAACACGCAGCCCACCGCGCAACCCACCTGGGTCGACACGCACAGCCCGTCCCGGGGCAGCAGCACGCTTTCCACCGTCTGGCCGTCGGCCAGGGCCACCAGCAGCCGGGCCGAGCCATCTTCGCCGGGGTGTTCGGATTGCACCGTGGCCAGGCCGTCCAGGTCCGCCTGCAGGGCCGGCAGGTCAGCGCGTACCGCCAGGGGCAGGTAATCCTCGGCGCGGCGGCGCTTGGCGCCGCTGTCCAGGGGCGCCGCCTGCAACCAGGAACGCAGCACCCGGTCCTCGTGGCAGGGCTTGGCGCCCAGGGCGCGCAGGCGCTGGCGCAGGTCGGCGACGCGTAGCGGGGGGGCGAGGGGGGCGGCGGGTGTGGACACGGCGAACAGGCGGACGGAGCGAAAGAAAGGGGAGACGCGGCGGCCGGCGGGGAGGCCGTGGCCATCGGGGCCACTGGCGCAGCCGGCGCAACCCGTCGATTGCGGGCCGGGCGGCCCGGGTCGCCGGGGGCGGCGCGAAAAACGGCGCACCTTAGCACCAAATCCGCCGCCGCGCCCGCCCCGCCAGGCACCCCTTGGAAGTCCGCGACTGGCGCGGACTTCCAAGGGGTGCCCTCCGAACGCCGCGCCCTGCCTTGCGTTGCGCGATGGGTGCCTGGAGAACAGCGCCCCGCCTTGCGTTCGGGCATGCCACCTGCGCCGTCCGTCCGCTCCAGGCTGGGGCGGCGGCGGGCTATGCGTTATGGTTATGGACTTCGCCACCTCTCTCCAGCCAACGCCATGACCACCGGCACCCCCGACCAGCACCACGTCTTCGAACAACTGGGCAAGATGACCCGGGACCTGCACGAAACCCTGCGGGTACTCGGCCGCGAACACCAGTTCCAGGCCCTCGAACGCACCGCCGATGCCATTCCCGACGCCCGGGAACGGCTCAACTACGTCCTCTCCATGACCGAGCAGGCCGTCTCCCGGGTGCTCAACGCGGTGGACGCCGTCACCCCCGGCCAGGACCAATTGCAGCAGGACGCCCGGCAACTCCTCGCCGACTGGGACCGGGTCGCCGACAAGCGCCGCGACAGCGCCGACTACCAGGCCACCCTGGCCCGCACCCGGGCCTACCTGGCCCAGGCCGACGCCACCGCTACCGCCACCAAGGCCCAACTCACCGAAATCATGCTCGCCCAGGAATTCCAGGACCTCACCGGCCAGGTCATCAAGAAGATCGTGGACCTGGCCCAGGACATGGAAACCCAACTCCTCACCCTGCTCGCCCGCACCGCCCCGGCCGGCGCCGTGCCTGCCAAGAAACCCGAGGCCCAAGACACCGGCCTGCTCAATGGTCCGGCGATGGACTCGGATAAGCAGCAGAAACAGGCGTTTGGCTCCCAGGCGGAAGTGGATGGGTTTTTGGAGAGTTTGGGGTTTTGAAAAACAAGGATTTTTCCTTATGAACAATGAGAGCCGCAAACTTGAGCCTTTCTGAGTTACGTTGTTTCCAGTGTGGCTGGATAAGGTGTTTTCCTTATGTTAATGGCTAAAAGAGTTTGGTTGACTTGGTTTTAGGGGGTATAGGGGTCTAAGAGGATGGTTCTGTCTACGACCAGTTGAATTTAAAGTTCAAAGGTGGAAGGTCGCAATGTTGAGAATAGTATTCCGATAGGATCTCCCCTTCTTTTTCGTATGCTGATTTTTTATTTTTAGTCACACACCAGCTTACCCAGAGTGAATCGAGGGGGAAGTGCTTTGATACGCCCATGGCAAAAAATCTCCATCCAGCACTATGTCCTTTGTTACGCGTTCCTTGTGCACATCCAACAAACGCTGAAAGTCTGTTTCGTAGATTAGAGGATTCGCCAACGTCGAGAATTCCATGATTGTCGGTGCCGACGGCTCGCTGTAGTGGTTTGTCAGCGATAATTATGTATACGCCTGGTTTCGGTGGTGCATTTAAGTGTGCGGGTAATAATTTTTCCCACTCGTTAGTCCAGCCAACCCAATTTTCAATTTTCATTGTTGATCTTTTGTCCGTTTTGGATGAGTTGTATTGATTGTTCTACCGAGGGGTTTTTTTTATGGCGATAATTTCCATTGGCTCATATTCAGTGGCAGGGTAGGTTAAGTAAGTAGTATTGCTTTGCTTTTCATGCCACCAAGATGCGGCACAACGCCCAAAGGGTTTGCTAGCGTTAAAGCCATTGGTGCTACGGACCACTAGGACATGCTGGGAGCTATTGCAGGAATTTCCGCCTTTAAATATGTCCACTAATAATAGCTCTGGTTGATCATCTAACGAGATTAAATTAGTAATTTGGTAGCCTTCTTGGTCTTCGGAAGTTGACAGGATTTTTGTTGAGCCAACGAGAACTGTTGTTCTAGGGTATATCGTTTCATTGCCAGGTTCACTAATGATTTTTGCATCGCGATAGATAGGATTGTCGTTTATAGGGTGGCGATTTGTGTGGGATGGGGTTGTTGCCATTAAAGTAAAAGTATTTGCAGCATCTTTTGGCTCGAGTTTTGTGATGGTGTAGGAAAAATCTCTTCCCTCAAGCTCTGTCAAGAGATTGCCATTTTGATTTTCAGATGAAAGAGAAGGCTTGGGTTGCGGAATGGTGGTGTTGTTATTTTTGTTGGAATTTGAATATTCTTTTTTTATTAATGCAAGTAAACCTAGGTTTGTATTGTCGCCAAAGGCTTCTTTGTTGCAAGCGAGAGCATCAATCCCTCTCATGCTTCCGCAGTGCTTTGTTTTACTGCTCATCATGGCAGCAATACCGAAATGATTGACAGCGAGATTCATAGCGTAAATGTCGGCTGTGCCTAGGCAGTTTTTGTTTGGGATAGATTTGCAATAGGCTTTTACCGATTTTGTTTCTTCTGCATAGTCTGTGCATCCATAGAGCAAGATGGATGTAATTAAAATTAGTGAGGTGCGATTCATTTTTTTCTCCAAATAGGATCGTCGCTCAATTTGAGAAATGTTTGTGATCTACTAAATTGTTGTGTTATATATGCTGCAAGCGGGTCTTATTCAGGCATGTGCTGCGTTTGTAAAGCATGCTTTTGTTTATTAAATAAACGGCGTTGCTCTTGTAAGAGTCTGCTATTTCTATATCATGATCTTTATGGGGGTTATAAATCCATATTTTTAGAATTTCCTTGTGCTAATTCTGTGAGTAGCACGTATTTTTTTTGTTGAACTGATTTACGCATAATATGTTCTGCTCGTGAAAATGTCATGTGGAAGGTGCTCCAACCTTTCTTAGGTTAATATTGTTTTATGTTCTTGGCGTTTTGAGTCATCTCATCATGTCCCCTCTCTTCCTTGACTCCCTCACCCCCGCCCAACGCTTCACCACCCCGGGCGTCACCCTGACCGAAGCCGAGATCATCGACTTCGCCTGGCGCTACGATCCCCAGCCGTTCCACCTGGACGTGAATGCGGCCGCCGAGTCGCCCTATGGGGGGTTGATCGCCAGCGGCTTCCAGACCCTGGCGCTGTGCTTCCGGCTGTTCATCCAGTCCGGGGTGTTCGCCGAGTCGAGCATCGGCTCGCCGGGCATCGACGAGCTGCGCTGGCTGGCGCCAGTGCGGCCGGGGGATACGTTGCATGGCGAGATCGAGGTGCTGGAGGTCAAGCCGTCGTCGTCCAAGCCGGACCGGGGCATTGCCCGCCTCAAGTACGTGGCGGTGAACCAGCGCGGCGAAGCGGTGCTTTCCTTCATCGTCATGCACCTGTTGAAGCGCTCGGCCGACGGCCAGGGCTGAGCGCCGTGGCAGTGATGGCGATGGCGGCAATGCGGGGCAGGGTGAAAGGGGGCCGGGCGTGAATCCCGACGACCTGAACAAGCTGGTGACGGTGGCGATGCCCTTCGGCAAGCACAAGGGCACCCTGATCGCCGACCTGCCGGGCAACTACCTGAACTGGTTCGCCCGGGAGGGCTTTCCCAAGGGCGAGATCGGCCGCCTGCTGGCGCTGATGCAGGAGATGGACCACAACGGCCTGAAGCCCCTGCTCGATCCCCTGCGCCGGGGGGCGCGCAAGTAGGGGACAAGCCAGGCGCCGTCGCCGGGTAGGGGCGGGGTCGTGCTTACGGGTTGGGCTTGGCGCAGCCCCAGTGTCGAACGCGGGCTTGCCGGGGCGTGGTGCCGTGAACGGCCGGGGCGGGCGGAGCAGCCCAGTTGTTTAGCCGGAGTGGTTGGCCGGCAGGCCACGGGGAGGCGTTGGCAGAAGCCGCGGCGGTGTCGGACCCCGCCCGGCGCCGTGATCCGGCTGCGGCGGTGCCCCGGTGCGGTCTATGTGCCGGTTCAGGCCCCGTTTTGGGCCGGGGCTTGTTCCGCCGCCGTTGCCGCCGCTGCGTCCAGGGTCTGGGCGCAGATCCGGTCGCGGCCGGCGGACTTGGCCTTGTAGAGCTGGGCGTCGGCGGCGCGCAGCACGTCCTTGACCTCGGCCGGGCAGCCGGGAGGCACGGCGACGATGCCGATGCTGACGGTGACGCAGGGGCCGACCGGCGAGCCGGCGTGGGGCAGGGCGAGGCTGGCCAGTTCGGCGCGGATGCGCTCGGCCACCCGCCAGGCTCCCGCCTCGTTGGTGCCGGGCAGGATGCAGGCGAATTCTTCCCCGCCGTAGCGGGCCGCCAGGTCGGTTTCCCGCTCCAGGGCGCGCTGGATGGCGCGAGCCACCTGGCGCAGGCAGTCGTCGCCGGCGACGTGGCCGTGGGTGTCGTTGTAGGCCTTGAAGTGGTCCACATCGATCAGCAGCAGGGCGAAGTCGTCCTCGGCGCGCAGGCGGCGCGACCATTCGGCGGCCAGGGTTTCGTCGAAGCGGTGCCGGTTGGCCAGTTCGGTGAGGGCGTCGGTGTTGGCCAGCACCCGGTCGCGCAGGTCGATGAAGGTGACCACGGTGCCGATGAACTCGCCCTTGCGCCGCTGCGGGTGGGCCCAGTATTCGACCGGGAAGCCGCGCCCGTCGAGCTGCCAGAACACGTCGCGGTGGATGCCCAGGTCGGCGGCGGCGACCTCGGTGAGCATCGGGCAGGCCGCCGGGCGGCAGGGGTGGGCTTCGGCCCGGCCGTGGATGATGGCGTGGATGTCCTGCCCCACCAGATCCTGCTCGCTGCGGGCGCCGAGCATGCGCACCGCCGCCGGGTTGCAGAAGGTGCAGTGGCCTTGCCGGTCCAGGCCGATGATGCCCGAGGCGGTGTAGTTGAGCAGCAGGCGGATCTGTTCCGCCGATTCGGCCTGGCGGCGCCAGGCGCGCACGACGAAGGCGCTGGCGGCGCCGGTCATCAGGCTGAAGCCGAGAGCTACGGCGAGCAGGGAGAGGGCCCTGTGCTGCCATTCCACCAGGTAGTCCTCGCTGGCCAGCCCCACCAGGGTGATCAGGGGAAGGCCTTCCAGCTTCTGGTAG
The DNA here is from genome assembly GCF_008274805.1 of Oryzomicrobium terrae. NCBI lineage: Bacteria > Pseudomonadati > Pseudomonadota > Betaproteobacteria > Rhodocyclales > Rhodocyclaceae > Oryzomicrobium > Oryzomicrobium terrae. The sequence goes on along the minus strand of NZ_CP022579.1, from coordinate 3,379,930 downwards.
GAGAAGGTGCGGTGGATGCCGTCGTTGCCGGCGTTGGCCTCGTAGGTGCCCTGCGCCGGGTGGGCGGCGATGGTGGCGCGGAAGGTGTCGGAAACGATGGTCTCGCCGATCTTGCCGGTGGGGCGGAAGCGGGCGAGCAGGTCGAAGTTGCGGCTGGCGTCGCCGCGCAGCACCACCGCGCCCTGCTCGCCGATATCCATGGCCTGGAACTTGGCGATGAACCAGTCCACCGTGACCGCCGCGACCACCAGCCCGTCGAAGGCGCCATCCCGGGTGGGGATGCGGGCCACCAGGTGGAGCACCGGCTTTTCCACCATCCAGCCGAGCAGGGGCTCGGAAATCTGGAAGGTCAGGGACGGGTCGGCGGCGAAGCGCTGGAAGTAGGCCCGTTCCGAGGCCGAACGCTTGGTGGGGGGGAAGTCGGTACTGAAGATGACGGTGCCGGCCCGGTCGATCACGATCAGGTTGGCCGCCATCGGCAGCTGGCGGCGCACCAGGTGGAGAAAGTCCGGAGCGGTGGCCTCCGGTCCTGCGCCTTCGCGCCGCTGCCGGAACACTTCGGCGGCGCAGGCGACCAGGCCGAGCTTGATGCGCTCCAGCTCGGCGGTGACGTTCTCGGCCAGCAGGGCGTTGAGGCTGCGCGACTTGGCGGCGGCCTTTTCCTTGACCTGCAGGTAGGAGAGATGGGCGACCACGCCGAGGACGGCATAGACGAACAGATTGGCGATCAGGACGAAGGCGAACAGGGTCGCGTGTGGCCGCGCCACCGGCAGGCGCCAGGCCGTGGCGGGGTGAGGCTGGTGGGTGTCGCGGTGGATCGTCGGCATGTCGTGCTGTGCCGTCGCAGGGGTGGGCTGCGCGGGCATGTGCTCCGTGGGGGTGAGGCGCCGTTGTGTTTTGTGGTGTCGCGCGGCGCTGGTCTTACTATGACAGTGCCGCCCGGAATGGGGCATGACGAAATGCACGAAGTGCGGCGGCAGGCGACCGAAGGCGGCCTGGAGGAGACTTCCGGCAGCGCCCCATTGTTTCACGACACTGTTTACGAAAATCGTACTCCGCCGCCGGGGCATGAAAAACGCCCTCCGGAGAGGGCGTTGCAGGGACGTGCGCGGGAGGCAGGGGGCGCCCCCGCCGGCTCAGACCTTCTTCAGGAAGCAGGCCTTGAGCATGAAATTGCCCTGGTCGAGCTTGCAGTCCACCTCGTGGTCGCCGCCGCTCACCAGGCGGATGCTCTTCACCTTGGAGCCCTGCTTGAGGACGATGGAGGAGCCCTTCACCTTCAGGTCCTTGATCAGCACCACCGCGTCGCCGTCGTTGAGCACGGTGCCATTGGCGTCCTTGATCACCGCGTCGGCCTCTTCCTCCGCCGCCGCGCCAGCCTGGGGCCATTCAAACCCGCAGTCGGCGCAGACGAAGTTGTCGCCGTCCGGGTAGGTGTTTTCCAGGGTGCATTGGGGGCAGGGCAGGGGGTGGGACATGGCAGTCTCCTTCGAATGGGAGGCGGATTGTAGCCGATGGTCCGGCCTCTCCCCTAAAATGCCAATGTCAATGCCAGGGGGTCGGCATGCCGTCTTTGTACACGTCTAATCACATTCCCGCGGTGGAACGGATCGCCAATATCTGCTTTTCGCTGTTGTTGCTGGCTTATGGCGGCTACGGCTTGTGGGTGAATGACCTCTATATCCCGGGCAAACGCCGTGGCCTACATCTGCACGACGTGCCTGCCTGGGTGATGTACGGCGCCTTCATCTGCGCTTGCCTGGTCATGCTTTCGGTTGTGGCGGATCACTACGACCGGCGCAACAACGAAATCGCCTACAGGCGCTGGGCCGATTGCTTCCGCTACCTGGGCCGGGGCTTCTTCATTGCCTCCCTGGTGCTGGCGGTGCTGCACTAGCAACCTGCCGTAAAACACCGCCTGCAGGGCGGCTTCCTTTTCTTTGTCGCCATATTTTGCCGCCTTACGCCGACACGCCGAGGATGACGTGGCTGGCCTTGAATAGGGCAGTGGCGGCCACCCCTTCCTTGAGGCCCAGTTCGGCCACGGCGTCGTTGGTCACCACCGCATGCACCGCGCTGCCACCGGGCAGGGCGATCACCACGTCGCTGTTGACCGCGCCCTTGATCAGCCGGCTGACCGTGCCGGCCATGCGGTTGCGCGCCGACAGCTTGATGCCGCCTTCGTCGGTCAGCACCATCACCCAGGGGGCCTTGATCAGGGCGATGGCCTCCTTGCCTACGGCCAGCCCGAGACGCTGGGCGCTGGTCTGGGTGACCACGGCGACGATGACATCGCCGCCGGGGGTGGTGAGTTCGATCTCGCTGTTGATGGCGCCTTCGCGCACGGCGCTGATGGTTCCGGCAAAACGGTTGCGGGCACTGGCTTGCATGGCATTCCCCGGGCAAGGCGATCAAGAAGGTAGGTGGTTCGCTATACAGCCGTCTAGATGACGAAGCGTCCGCCCGATGCCCGGCAGTCTAGAGAGCAACATTGTGTGAACGCAACCCTGCTGGACTGCGAACGCCGGGTGCCGGGCGAGGAAAATGTGCCGGGGAAGCTCGTTACCGGGGGTTTGTTATATAGTTTCGTATATAGCAAAGAAACGAGGAAGCGCGGATGTCCCAACTCCACCACCGGCTGGTCGGCAAGCTGGCCCTGGAAACCGAGGTCGGCCCCTTCCTGGGCGACACCCGCATCCGCCTGCTCGAAGCCATCGAGCGCCACGGCTCGATCTCCCAGGCGGCCAAGGCCGTGCCCCTGTCGTACAAGGCTGCCTGGGATGCGGTGGATGCCATGAACAACCTGGCCGACGAGGCCCTGGTCACCCGCACCACCGGCGGCCGCCACGGCGGCGGCACCCAGCTCACCGACTACGGGCGCAAGATCGTCGCCATGTACCGGGCGGTGGAGCAGGAGTACCAGGATGCCCTGGACCGGCTGGCCGCGCGCATGGGCGAGGTGGAGGCCGGCGACGTGCGCAAGTTCCAGACCCTGCTCAAGCGCATGTCGATGAAGACCAGCGCGCGCAACCAGTTCGTCGGCAAGATCACCGGCCTGCGCGAGGGCGAGGTGGATTTCGAGGTGCGCCTGCGCCTCGACGAGACCAACGAGCTGGTGGCGGTGATCACCCGGGAGTCGGCGGAAAACCTGGAGCTGGCCATCGGCAAGGAGGTGTTCGCCTTCGTCAAGTCGTCGTCCCTGCTGCTGCTCACCGACCCCAACGTGCGCACCACGGCGCGCAACCAGTTGTGGGGCGAGGTCAGCCACATCCACGACGGTCCGGTGAACGCCGAGGTGGGCCTGACCCTGCCCGGCGGCAAGACCGTCACCGCCGTGGTCACCCGGGACAGCGTGGCCAACCTGGGCCTGAGCCTCGGCTCCCGGGCCTGCGCCGTGTTCAAGGCCTCGGCGGTGATCCTGGCGGTGTACGCCTGACGTCCCCCGCACTTTTGGCCTGACGTTACCGCTCGCCCTTTTAGCCTGCCTTTTTCGCCCGACTTTTCCATCTGCCCGCCTGCAACCGCAAGGAGTCTCCATGAGCGTCCGACTGTCCGCCCGCTGGCCGTTCCGCCGCCTGTCCCTGGTCCTTTCCCTCGCTGCCGCCGGCTTCGGTCCGCTGGTGGCCAGCAGCGCCGCCCGGGCCGACGAGGTGAGTGTGGCGGTGGCCGCCAACTTTACTGCGCCGATGCAGAAGATCGCCGCCCAGTTCGAGAAGGACACCGGCCATAAAGCGCTGCTGTCCTTCGGTGCCACCGGCAAGTTCTACGCCCAGATCAAGAACGGCGCCCCCTTCGAGGTCTTCCTCGCCGCCGACGACGAGACACCGGCGCGGCTGGAGAAGGAGGGCGGCATCGTCGCCGGCAGCCGTTTCACCTACGCCATCGGCAAGCTGGTGCTGTGGAGCGCCAAGCCGGCCATCGTGGACGGCCAGGGCGAGGTGCTGAAGCAGGGCGGCTTCGACCACCTGTCGATTGCCAACCCCAAGCTCGCCCCCTACGGCGCCGCCGCCGTCGAGACGATGAAGGCCCTGGGCGCCTACGATGCCCTGTCGCCCCGGCTGGTCCAGGCCGAGAACATCGGCCAGGCCTACCAGTTCGTCGCCAGCGGCAATGCCCTGCTCGGCTTCGTCGCCCTGGCCCAGGTGGTGGACGAGACCGGCAAGCTCAAGGGCGGCTCGATGTGGGTGGTGCCGCCCGCCCTGTACACGCCAATCCGCCAGGACGCGGTGGTCCTGGCCAAGGGCCAGGGCAAGGCCGCCGCCGCGGCCCTGGTGAAGTACCTGCAGGGCGACAAGGCCCGGGCCGTGATCCGCGGCTACGGCTACGCCCTGTAAGGCGCCCGGAACCCAATCGCGCAGCGCCCCGACCCGCCATGACCTTCAGCCCCGACGACTGGGCGGCGATCCGCCTCACCCTGGAACTGGCCGCCACCACCACCGCCGTGCTGCTCCTGCTCGGCACCCCGGTGGCCTGGTGGCTGGCCCGCACCCCGTCGCGGCTGAAAGCCGTGGTCGGCGCCGTGGTGTCCCTGCCCCTGGTGCTGCCGCCCACGGTGCTCGGCTTCTATCTGCTGGTGCTGCTCGGCCCCAACGGCGTCGGCGGCCAGCTCACCCAGGCCCTGGGCCTCGGGCTGCTGCCCTTTTCCTTCCCCGGCCTGGTGGTGGCCTCGGTGCTGTATTCGACCCCCTTCGTCGTCCAGCCCCTGCAACAGGCCTTCGAGGCCATCGGCACGCGCCCCCTGGAAGTGGCCGCCACCCTGCGCGCCGGTCCCTGGGACACCTTCTTCGCCGTGGTGCTGCCCCTGGCCCGGCCGGGCTTCGTCACCGCCACCATCCTCGGTTTTGCCCACACTGTCGGCGAGTTCGGCGTGGTGCTGATGATCGGCGGCAACATCCCGGAAAAGACCCGGGTGGTGTCGGTGCAGATCTACGACCACGTCGAGGCCCTGGAATACGCCCAGGCCCACTGGCTGGCCGGCGGCATGGTGGTCTTCAGCTTCCTGGTGCTGCTCGCCCTCTACGCCAGCAAGGCGCGCCGCTCCTATGTCGGTTGACGCGATGACCGTACCTTTTGCCCCTGCCGATTCCCGCCTGCTCGGGGAGGTGATCCGCGCTCGTTTCGCCATCGCCTACCCGGGCTTCGCCCTGGCGGCCGACCTGACCCTGCCCGGCCGCGGCGTCACCGCCCTGTTCGGCCGCTCCGGCTCGGGCAAGACCACCCTATTGCGCGCCATCGCCGGCCTGGAGCGCCACCCCGGCGCCTACCTGGCGGTGAACGGCGAGGTCTGGCAGGACGGCGACCGCTTCCTGCCCGCCCACCGGCGGCCCCTGGGTTACGTCTTTCAGGAGGCCAGCCTGTTCCCCCACCTGACCGTGCGGCGCAACCTGGAATTCGGCCAGAAGCGCGCCTTGGCCGGGGTGGGGGCGGCGGCGCGGCGCGCCGACCTGGAGCAGACCGCCGACCTGCTCGGCATCGCCCCCCTGCTCGACCGTCTGCCCGACCGGCTGTCCGGCGGCGAGAGGCAGCGAGCCGCCATCGCCCGGGCCCTGCTCACCCGGCCGCGCCTGCTGCTCATGGACGAGCCCCTGGCGGCCCTGGACTTCCAGCGCAAGGCCGAAATCCTGCCCTACCTGGAGCGGCTGCACGACGAACTGGAGATTCCGGTGCTCTACGTCAGCCATTCCCCGGACGAGGTGGCGCGCCTGGCCGACCACCTGGTGCTGCTCCAGGACGGCCAGGTGGCCGCCAGCGGCCCGTTGCGCGACACCCTGGCACGCCTCGACCTGCCCACCGCCTTCGCCGACGACGCCGGGGTGGTGATCGAAGGCACGGCGGCGGAATTCGACGCCGCCTACCACCTGCTGCGCCTCACCTTCCCCGGCGGCAGCGTCCACGTCGCCCACCGCGAGGTGCCCGTCGGACGCCGCCTGCGCTTCCAGGTGCGGGCTCGGGACGTGAGCCTGAGCCTGTCGGCGGAGCGGGATTCGTCGATCCTCAACCGCCTGCTCGCCACGGTCACCGCCGTGGCCGACGCCGACACTGACACTTCGGCCCACGTCCTGGTGCGCCTCGATGCCGGCGGTACGCCCCTGCTGGCGCGCATCACCCGGCGCTCCCGGGACCAGCTCGGCCTGGCTCCGGGCAAGCCGGTGTGGGTGCAGATCAAGGCGGTGGCGCTGCTCGCTTGAGGCGTGGTGCCCGGCGGGGATTCCGCTCCCGGGCCGATGGCCGGGTTGGGCCACGGCCGTCCCGGGGCTTGGCGTGGCTGCCGCAGTGAATACTCGGGATGAACGGAACAATGGGCGCGGGAATTACAGGCGCGGGGATTGCCGCAGCCGCCGACAGCGGACGGCGTGGCTTCTGCCGCTCCGTTTCCGCACCGCCGGGCACGTCGGGTCGGACCCGGTTTTGCCCGCCGTGGCGACGGCCGCCAAAACAACGCCCCGCCGAACACTAGGCTGGGCGGGGCGTTTCGTGGGGTAGGTCTGAAACGCCGCGCCAGTCGTGCCTTTCCGCAGGGTATGGCTGAAGAATGGCTACTGGCGCGGGGTTTGGCCCGCCGCCAGAAAAAATCCAGGCGGCGGGGCGCGGGGGGAGGAGCGTTCAGCGGCGGTGCTGGGCGACGCTCTCGGCCACCAGCCGGGTCAGTTCCTCTTCCTGGTAGGGCTTGCCCAGGTAGTGGTTCACCCCCAGCTCGAAGGCGTGGTTGCGGTGCTTGTCGGCGGTGCGCGAGGTGATCATGATGATCGGGATGTCGCGCAGGCGCTCGTCGGCGCGCACGTTGCGGGTCAGGTCGAAGCCGTCCATGCGCGGCATCTCGATGTCCACCAGCAGCACGTCGGGGATCACGTCGAGCATCTGCTCCAGGGCATCCACGCCGTCCTTGGCGGTGAGCACGTGGTAACCCTCCCGGGCCATCAAGCGGCCGGTGATCTTGCGCACCGTCATCGAGTCGTCCACCACCATCACCGTCGGCAGGGTAGCGGAGCTGGCCGCCGCCGGGGCCGCCACGGTCGCTGGCGCCTCGCCGGCTACGGCTACGGCGGGTGCGGCGGCCGCCAGGGGGCGGTTGGCCGCCTGGAGGGCCAGGGCCACCGGGTTGAGGATCAGCACGATCTCGCCGTCGCCGAGCACCGTGGCGCCGTCGATGCCCACCACCCGGGCCAGTTGGGGCCCGACGTTCTTGACCACGATTTCCTGGTTGCCGGCCAGTTCATCGACTTGCAGGGCAATGCGCTGGGCGCCGCTCTTCAGCAGCAGCAGCCAGTTGAGCCGGTGCGGTTCGGGGAGGGCCTCGCGTTCGCCGAGCAGGTGGGGCAGGAAGTGGTAGGGGTAATCGTTGTCCAGCCAGCTGGTGTGGCCGGCCTCGCGGATGCGGGCGAACACCTCGGCCTTGAGCTCCTGGACCTGTTCGATCATGGCCGAGGGGATGGCGTAGCGGCGGGTGCCGACACGCACCAGCAGGGCCTGGGTGACCGCCAGGGTGAGGGGCAGGTAGATGTTGAAGCGGGAGCCGCGGCCGGCCTCGCTGGCCACCTCGACCCGGCCGCCCAGGGTTTCCACCTCGGTCTTGACCACGTCCATGCCGACGCCGCGCCCGGCCACCCGGGACACTTCGCTGGCGGTGGAGAAGCCGGGCTCGAAGATGCAGGCCACCAGGCGCTGCGGGTCGTCGGCCTCGGCCGGGGCGATCAGGCCGGCAGCCAGGGCTTTTTCGCGCACCCGGGCGAGGTTGATGCCGGGACCGTCGTCGCTCAGGGTGATGTGGATCTCGTTGCCTTCCTGGGTGACCTTGAGGGTCAGCTGGCCGGTTTCCGGCTTGCCCAGGGCGATGCGCTCGGCCGGGGTTTCCAGACCGTGGGCGACGGCATTGCGCAGCATGTGTTCGAGGGGGGCGAGCATGCGTTCGAGCACGCCCCGGTCGAGTTCCACCTGGGCGCCCTGGATGTCCAGGGCGGCCTTCTTGTCCAGCTCCCGGGCGGTCTGGCGCACCAGGCGGTAAAGCCGGTCGGCCTGGCTGCCGAAGGGCACCATGCGCACCGTGAGCAGGGCCTGCTGCAGTTCCCGGGTGAGGCGCGACTGGGCGTTGAGGGCCGAGTTGGCGTCGTCCAGGTTCTTCAGCAGGCTTTGCTGCACCGTGGCCACGTCGTTGACCGATTCGGCCATCATCCGCGTCAGTTCCTGGAAGCGGGTGAAGCGGTCCAGTTCCAGGGGGTCGAAGTCGGGCTTGCTGGCGTCGCTGACCACTTGGTTGGCCTGGATCTGGGTTTCGGCCTGAATCTCGATCTCGCGCAGCTGGCGGCGCAGGCGGATGACGTTTTCGGTCAGGTCGAGCAGCGAGCCTTTCAGGGCGCGCATCTCGCCTTCGATCCGGGAGCGGGCGATGGCGATTTCGCCGGCCTCGTTGACCAGGCGGTCCACCAGGTCGGCGCGCACCCGCAGGGTCGAGCGGCCGGCAGCGTCGGTGTCGGCCTCGCCGGCCTTGGCGGGGGCGCGCGGCTCGCGGCGCCGCTCTTCGCTTTCGTCCACCGCCGCGCCGTCGGTGCCCGGTGCGCCCGGAGTCGGCGTGGTGGCGGCGGCGGGTGCGGCTTCGGCCGGCGTGGCCGGGAGCGCCTCGATCGGCATCGCGTCAGCGCTGGCCGACGGGGTGGCCGGCGCCGCGGGGGCGACGGCGGCGCCCTGGGGCGGTTGGCGATAGACCGGCGGGGCCACCGTTTCGCCGGGGGCGCCGCTGGCAATCCGTTCGACCTGTTGGGCGATCAGGTCGAAGGCCCCTTCCAGTTCGTCCAGGTAAGCCGGGGCGACGGGGGTGATGCCGGCGGCCAGTTCGACCCGGGATTCGAGGCCGTGGGTCAGTTCGCCCAGGGAGAAGGCGCCGGCCATGCGGGCGCTGCCCTTGAGGGTGTGCAGCAGACGGAACAGGGCGTTCTGCCGTTCGGGATCGGCCGGGGACTGGCGCCAGTGGCGCAGCTCGGTGGCGATGGCGGCAACCAGTTCCTGGGCTTCCTCAAGGAAGATCGGCAGCAGGTCCTGATCCGGCGTGTCCGGCGGCAGCAGGGCGGCGGCCACCTCGGCCGCTGGGGGCGCCGCCGGGACGGGCGCGGCGCTGATGCGGCCGCTGGGGGCGCCGCCGGGACGGGTGATTTCGGTGGTTTCGTCGATGCCGTCCAGAGCGGCGACGCGGGGCGGGCACTCCAGGGGCTGCACGGTGGCGGCGGGTTCGCCGGAGTCCGGCGTCGCGGACGTTTCATCCGCTGCAGGCGCTTCGCCGGCCGCTGGGTCGGGCTCGGTACTGGGTTCCCCTGCGGCCGCCAGGGGCGGCAGGTCGGCGCCGAGGTCGCCCAGATCCATGTCCAGATCCAGCTCCAGGCCGGCGTCCACTTCCAGTTCCGGCTGGTCGAAGGGATCGACGGGGGCTGCCGCGCTGCTCGGGCCAGCCACTTCGCTGCGGAAATCGGCGACGTCGCTGTCCAGGGCGGCATAGCCTTCCAGGCTGACGGGGCCAACCCGGCTGGCCGACAGGGAGTACAGCTCGTCCACTGCCATTTCCAGCTCGGGGCGGGCCGGCGGCGGCGTGTGGTCGGCCACCCGGGCGACCATCTCTTCCAGGGCGGCGACGGCGCCGGCCAGGGTGGCCAGGGCGGTCGGGTCGTCCGGCTGGGCGGCATGGGAGCGGCGCAGCAGGGCGTGCTCCAGGGCGATGCCGAGGCGGTTGATCGAGGTCAGCCCGAGGGTGCCGGCGATGCCGCCCAGGGTGTGGGCGGCCCGCTCGATGCCGCCGGGCAGGCCGTCGGCCGGATGGGCGAGCAGATGGTCCATGCCCTGGCGCAACACCTGCAGGTGGGACTGGGCCTCCTCGAGGAAGATCTGGTAGAGGGTCGGCGAGATGGTCAGGGTCTGGGTGGGCGGCGGGCCGTAGGCGCCGCCTTCCGCCGCTGCGGGGGTATCGCTGGCCGCTGCCGTTGCCGGCGGTTCGGCCGCGTCCATGGCCATGTCGAGCTCGGGGAGCTCGATGGTCATCTCCGGCGCGGGGGCGGTGGTCTCCAGGGGGCTGGTGTCGGCGCTGTCCGCCACCGGGGCCGCGGGTGCTTCTTCGGGCGCGGCCGCCAGCGGCGCGCCGGTACAGGCCGGGCCCTGCTGGCGCATGGCTTCGGCGAAGGCCATCAGGTCGGCCGGGTCCGGCGCCATGTGGTCGTGGGCGTCCAGATGGCGCACCCATTCGGCGAACAGGGTGTGGGCCTGTTCGAGCAGGTCGAACAGGGTGGCCCCGACCGGGTGCTCCTGGCGCAGCCAGAGGTTGAGCACCTGCTCGATTGACCAGGCGGTTTCGCCGAAGTCCTTGAGGCCGACCATGCGGCCGCTGCCCTTGAGGGTATGGACGTTGCGGCGGATGACGGTGAGCACCTCGACGTTGCCCGGTTCGCGGTGCAGGGTGTCGAGCTGTTCCCGGTAGGTGGCCAGGACTTCCTTGGCCTCTTCGAGGAAGATGTCCAGCAGCTCGGCGTCGATCTCCTCGTCGCTGGCGGAGAGCAGCTTGAGGGTAGCCGCCGAAGGGGCCGCCGGGGCCGGGGCGAAGTTGGCCGCTTCCAGGGAAATCAGGGAAACCGTCGGGTCCCAGGTGACCCCGGCGCTGTCGTCGCTGGGAGTGTTTTCCGCCGGCGGCGGAGTCAGTCCGTCCAGAGCGGTGAGCACGGCCTGGGCCTGCTGGCCCAGGGCCACGTCGGCCACCAGGTCGGCGTCCTTTTGCAGGGACTTGAGGTTCTGCTTGAGCTCCTGGCGCAGGGATTCGTCTTCCGGCTGGGCCTTGACCGCATCCAGCAGGGCCTGGGTTTCCTTGGTCTGCAGGGCGATCTCTTCTTCCACCGTGGCCGGTTCGGCGTCGGCCGGCATTGCCTGTCGGGGGCCGAGGCCCTGGACGAAGGTGTCGAAATCGGGGCCGCCCTTGCGTTTCTTGCTGCCGCTGTCCTGGCGGGCCAGCTCCCGGGGCAGGGTGTCGATGAAGAAACCCAGGGCCGACAGGGTTCCGGCGACCTGCTCGCAGGTGGCCGGGTCGGGGGGGGCCTCGCTGGCGGCGAAACCGGCCACGGTGGTGCCGCATTCGTTGATCGCCCGCACCGCCGACAGCTGGCCGAGCATGGCCAGGGCGCCGGCCACCTGCTTGATCAGGGGCTGGACGCCGGGCAGGTCGGCGCGATGGCCGGGGTCGCGGAAGAAGGTGTCGAGGGTCTGCTCGATCTGCAGCAGGTTGCTCTGCATTTCCCGGGCAACCTGGGAGAGCAGCAGTTTTTCCTGGGCCAGCCGGGACATCTCGTCCAGCTCGGGGACTTCGGCCCCTTCGGCGGGGGGCGTGCCGGCCATGCAGGCATGCAGGCGGGCGACGGTGACGTCTACCTGGTGGGCGAAGTCGCTGCCCAGGCGGGCATAGTTTTCCTGGGCCACGTCGGCGAGCAGCAGGGCGGTGGCCATTTCCATGGCCAGGGGCTCGCTGTGCCGGGCGGGCTCGTCGACCAGCCAGCGGGCGCCGGCCTGGATGGCCTGGGCGAGGCGGCGGTAGTCGGTCTGGGCCAGGCCTTCGACCGTCTGGGCGAACAGGCTGGCCTTGTCGCGGAACACGGCCAGGGCGGCGCTGTGCCCGGCGCAGAACTTGCCCCAGGCCTCCTCGGCTTCGGCCACGGCTTCCTTGGCCCGGCGCAGGGTGCCGGTCTCCGGGGCCGGAGTGTCGATGTCGCGCAGCGAGGCGTCGTCCAGGTTGTACAGGGCGCGGGCCGCCTTGGCTTCCGGGGCCTTGTCGCTGGCTCGGGTGAGGGCATACAGCACGTCGCGCTGGAGGCGCTCGGCCACGGTGCGCGACCCTTCGATGAGGCGCTTGATCTGCTGGTCGATGCGCGTCAGCAGACCGTTGGTTTCGGCGTCCTTGGGCAGGTCACCCTCGGCCAGGGCGGCGAGAAAGCCCAGGGCCACCCACCAGAAGGTGCGGGTGACCGGGGTGTCCTGCATCGCCTCGATGGCCCGCACCGCGTCGCGCATGTCGGCGGCACCGACGTTCTGGGCCATGCCCTGGCCGCGGATCCAGCCGAGCAGGCCGCGCTGGTAGCGGGCACGGGCGGCGCGCAGGGCGGCACCGGGGTCCGGCGGAACCAGGGCCGAGGCGCGTTTGGGCGGGCGCTTCGTCAGGTCGGGGAAGAACAGTTCGGTGGCCGCGGCCGGCACGCCGCGGGCGGCGGCCAGGGCTTGGTAGAGGGGCAACAGCTTGAGGGGCTGGTCCGGGGCGCCGTCGAGCAGGCCGTCCAGGTAGTGGCGGATGGCCTCGATGGCCTTCAGGGCCAGGTCGAGGTGTTCGCCGCCGGGCGCGCCTTCGCCGCCTTCGAGCACGGCGAAGTAGGCTTCGGCGGCTTCGGCGAAACGGGTCACCCCGTCCAGGCCGACGATGGCCAGGGCTCCCTGCACCTGGTGCAGGTGGGTGCGGGCGAACTTGACCTGGGTGGCGTCCGCCGCACTGGCGGCGGTTTCCAGGGCCGCCTTGGCCCGGTCCAGGGCCTGGTCGATTTCACCCTTCACCCAGGTGAGGGGGCCGATATCAAACACCTCGAACTCGTTGGGCATCAGCGCTGTGCTCGTAATGGTCTCGGTCTGGGACGTGGGGGCGGGGCGGCGGCGCTCAGTTCACCTTGAAGCCGGCGACCGAACCCTTCAGTTCGGAGGCCAGACCGGCCAGTTCGCCGACCGCTTCGGCGGTACGCTGGGTACCGGCGGTGGTCTGCTCGGTGATGCGCAGGATGCCGGACATGGTGTTGGCCACCTGGGTCGCCGACTGGGCCTGACCCTGGGTGGCGGAGGAGATGTTTTCGATCAGGGTGGCGAGCTGGCGCGACACGTCGCCGATCTCGGCCAGGGCCTGGCCGGCGGCATCGGACTTGCGCGCGCCGTCCACCACGCCCTGGGTGGATTCTTCCATGGCCGCCACGGCGTCCTGGGTGTCGGTCTGAATGGTCTTGACGATGGCGGCGATCTGCTTGGTCGCCTCGGCGGAACGTTCGGCCAGGCGCTGCACTTCCTCGGCCACCACGGTGAAACCGCGCCCGGCTTCGCCGGCGGAGGCCGCCTGGATGGCCGCGTTGAGGGCCAGCACGTTGGTCTGCTCGGTAATGTCCGAGATCAGTTCCACGATTTCACCGATCTCCTGGGAGGATTCACCCAGGCGCTTGATGCGCTTCGAGGTTTCCTGGATCTGCTCGCGGATCTCGTTCATGCCGCGGATCGAGTCCTGCACCGCCTGGGTGCCCTTTTCGGCGGCGGACAGGGACTGCTGGGCCACCTCGGCGGAGCGGTTGGCGTTGCCCGACACCTGGTTCATCGAGCGGGCCATGTCGAGCACCGAACGGCCGGCGGCCTGAATCTCGTCGGCCTGCTTCTCGGCGGCGGCGAGCAGTTCGGACGAGTTGAGCTTGGCGATCTCGGTGGCGGCGGTCACCCGGTTGGCGGCGTCGTTGATGCGGCCGACCAGCACGCGCAGTTCTTCGATGGTGTAGTTGATCGAGTCGGCGATGGCGCCGGTGATGTCCTCGGTCACCGTGGCGGTGACGGTCAGGTCGCCGTCGGCCAGGTCGCCCAGTTCGTTCATCAGGCGCAGGATGGCGTCCTGGTTGGCGCGGTTGGACAGTTCCGATTCCTGGCGCTGGCTTTCGGCCTCTTCGGCGCGGCGGCGCGAGTCATCCAGGTACAGTTTGCCCATCAGGCCGAGGATGGCCAGGGCGAGCAGGGACAGCACGGTCAGCAGGACGGTGTTGGTGGCCCGGGTGACGAAGGCGGATTGGTAGGCGTCCTGCAGCTTGGAGGTCTGCTCCAGCAGCTTTTCCGAATCGCGGAAGATGGCGGCGCCGGACTGCTTGGCCACCACCAGGCGCTGCATGCTGCCGAGGATGCCGCCCACGGCGGCCTGGTATTCCTTGAAGGCGACTTCCAGTTCGCCGAGCTTGGCCCGGGTGTCACCCTCGCTGACCGCCTTGAGGTTTTCGCTGCCGCGCAGCAAGCCGTTCAGGATGTCGCGGAAGTTGTTGGTGTCCTTGCCCAGCAGGAAGGCCACTTCCGGATCGATGGCGTCGCCGCCGAGCAGGGCCGAGGCGTTCTTGGCGATCCGTTGGGTCAGCATCACCAGCTGGTTGGCGGCCACGATTTCCCGGGTACCGCCGCCGCCCTGCAGCTTGAGCGAGGCGGTCTGTTCGGCCAACTCCAGCAACTGAGGGTTCTTGTTGTTGATGGTGGCCACGTCCTTGCCCAGGGAGATCAGGTTCTTCTCCATCTCCAGCAGCTTGTCGGCGTTCTTTTCCGTCTTGCCCCATTCGGCTTCCAGGGTGCCCAGCTCGGAGGTCACCGCATCCGGCGAGGCGGGCACGTTCACCCCGTTGATCTCGCCGCCCTTGGCCAGCTTCTGCAGCAGGTCGGCGAACTTGCCGCGGGAGTCCTTGAGCTGGGTAAAAGCCGTCTGGTTGCCCTGGATGGCCAGGGAAGCGGCCTTGGAGATGCGCTGCGAGAGCATGCGCATTTCACCGGCGGCGGAAACGTAGGTGGTGCCGTTGGCGGCATCCCGGTTGTCGCGCCAGACCAGGGCGCCGTCGATGATCAGCACCACGACCAGGGTGCCGCCGAGGATCTGCAGTTGCTTGGCGACCGGATAGGCGGCGAGGAAGCCGGGGGCGGCCAGCTTGCGCAGGGAGGACTTGGCCGGCTTGGCGGTGGCGCCGGAGGGGCGCGGTGCGACGGCTTCGCGCTGTGGGCGGGCCGGGGCGGAAACCGTGGGGTCCGAGGCGGGATCGGGGCGTTTCTTGCGGGACAGACTGAACTGCGGCAGCTTGAAATTGAAAGCCATGGAGGAGGACTCCCTGAGTGATTCCCCACGGGCGGCGCCATTGCCGCCCGGCGTTGGTTGCAACCTGCCGCGGTACGTCGCCGCGGCGGATGTCTGTGAGTATTGGCGGTGCCTGGGGCCGTCCCTAGGCACCGATGTGCATGAAATCGGGATCGGCCAAGAGGCCTTTCACCGACAGCTTGCGCCAGCGGCGCCCCTCGCTGTCCTCGACCCGTTCCCGGGCCCATTCCGGGCCAGACTCCAGGGGGGGGAGCGGGGTCAGCCCCTCGCGGCGCTTGAGGCCGAGCAGGCGCGCCGCCAGCAGGGCGGCGTTGCTGCCGTGGCGGGCTCCCACCAGCACCAGCCGGGCATTGGCATTGTGCGGGGTGGGATCGCAACCGAGAAAGGCGGAAAAGTCGCTCACCGAAAACAGGGTGCCGCGGATGTTGGCCAGTCCTACGTACCAGGGACGGGTCAGCGGCACGCCGGTGATCGGCGGCAGGGGCACGATCTCGCCGGAGTCGAACAGTTCGAGCAGCCAGTTCTCACCGCCGGCCTGGACCCCGAGCAGGGCCGGCTCGGCCTCGCCCCGGGCAGCGCCGGCGAGGCGGCTGGCCAGGTGTTCCTGAAATTCGCGCAGGCTGATTTTTTTCGCCATCGAGCGAAATCCTCATGCAACCAGGTGACGGTGGGGCGCGGTGGCCATGGGCACGGACGGCCGACTTACAGGGCGGCGATCTTGGCGAGCAGTTCGTCGGCCTTGACCGGCTTCACCAGGTAGTCGAGGGCGCCCTGGCGCAGGCCCCAGATCTTGTCGGTTTCCTGGCCCTTGGAGGTGCACACGATCACCGGGATGTTCTTGGTGTCCTCGTCACGGGTCAGGGTACGGGTGGCCTGGTAGCCGTTCAGGCCGGGCATCACCACGTCCATCAGCACCAAGTCCGGATGTTCGCTCTTGGCCTTGGTGATGCCTTCTTCGCCGTTTTCGGCGGTGACGATCTGATAGCCGGCTTTGGTCAGGATTTCGGTCAGGAAAGCGCGTTCGGTGGGGGAATCGTCCACAACGAGAATTTTCTTCACAGGCATGACGGCAACCTTGGCGGGATGAATGGGGGAATGGAAAGATCGGTGACGGGCAAATACGGTGGAGCGGCGGACGAGCGGGGGCGGGTCAGGCGGCGTTGCGGCCGCGGTGGTCGGTGACCGCCTGAAGCAGGGTGTCCTTGGTGAACGGCTTGGTCAGGTAGTGATCCGAGCCGACCATACGCCCCCGGGCCCGGTCGAACAGGCCGTCCTTGGAGGACAGCATGATCACCGGGGTTGCAGAGAACTTGGGGTTCTTCTTGATCAGGGCGCAGGTCTGATAGCCATCCAGCCGCGGCATCATGATGTCGCAGAAGATCAGGTCCGGCTGGTGATCGGCGATCTTGGCCAGGGCGTCGAAGCCGTCTTCGGCGAGCAACACCTGACAGCCGGCCTGGGTGAGGAATATCTCGGCGCTGCGGCGGATGGTGTTGGAGTCGTCGATCACCATCACCTTGATGCCGTGCAGGGCTTGCGGGTCCGACACGAATTCCTCCTGAGCCGATGGGCGTGTGTTTTTATATGGTTTGCCAATGGTATTACACGGACCTGTGACTGCCTAGGGCATGTCATACCGCCGTAACGGATCAGATCTCGGTCAGCTCGAAATCTTCCTTGCGCGCGCCGCATTCCGGGCAGACCCAGTTCATCGGCACGTCTTCCCAGCGGGTGCCCGGCGGGATGCCGTCCTCGGGCGAACCGGCGGCCTCGTCGTAGATCCAGCCGCAGATCAGGCACATCCAGGTGCGGTAGGGGCGGGGAGCAGTGGTGGAATCGGTCATGGGCAGGGACGGGGAATACGGCAGTGGGCCGGGGCTGGCCGGCCGGCCCCGGCGGAATCGTTTAGAATGAGCCGATCTTACCGAATCGCCTCCGGCGCCGCCAAGCGGCCCTGACGGGCGGCCTCCCGCCGCGTTCCAGGCCCTACCGATTGCTCCATGTCTCACCCCAGTTCCCCCCTTGCCAGTCCCCGGGGTGGCGCTCCGCGCCATGCCTCTCCCCCCATCGTTCTGACCTTTGCCGCCAGCGACCCCACCGGTGCCGGCGGGCTCCAGGCCGATCTGCTCACCCTGGCCAGCCTGGGCTGCCATCCCCTGTCGGTGCTGACCGCCGTGGCGGTGCAGGATTCCGCCGCCCTGGACGCGCTGCAGCCGGTGTCGCCGGAATGGATCGATGACCAGGCGCGCACCCTGCTCGAGGACATGAGCGTCGGTGCCTTCAAGGTCGGCCGCCTGGGCAGCGTCGAGAATGCCGCCCTGGTGGCGGAAATCCTCGCCGACTATCCGGACATTCCGGTGGTGCTCGACCCGGTGGCCCTGGCACCGGCCCCGGTCGGCAGCGGCGATGGGCCGCGTCTGGCCGACGACCTCTCCGAAGCCTGGGGCGACAGCTGGGAAGCCCAGTGGGACGGCGAACTGGAATCGGACCGGGCCCTGGCCGCCGCCGTGGCCGAGTTGCTGCTGCCCCAGGCGACGGTGGTCACCCCCAACCGGCTGGAAGCCCGCCTGCTGGCTGGCGACCTGCCGGCGCGTGGCGGCGAGGACCAGGACGATGCCGGCGACGACGTGGAAGGCGATGACAGCGTAGCGGCGGACCCGGCGGACGATGATGCCGCCCCGGCTGCCGAATTGGCCCGGACCCTGATCGAGCGGGGCTGCTCCCATGTCCTGTTCACCGGGGTGCACACCCCTTCGCCGGACGTGGTCAACCGCCTTTACGACGAAACCGGCCTGGTCCACACCTACCGCTGGAAGCGCCTGGCCGGCCCCTTCAACGGCGCGGGGGCGACCCTGTCGGCCGCCATCGCCGCCAACCTGGCCAACGGCCTGACCATCCAGGATGCGGTGCGCGAGGCCCAGGACTACTGCTGGCACGCCCTGGCCGCCGGATTCCGCGCCGGGATGGGGCGGCGCGTGCCCGACCGCTTCTTCTGGGCCCGGGGCCTGGCCGGCGACGGCCGCCCGTCCTGATCCGGCGCACGCTGCTGCGTTTCTCCGCCCGACCGCCATGCTTCCGCTCCGCTCGCCTTCCACCGCCCGCCGCTTCCCCGCCCCGCGGGGCCTCTACGCCATCACCCCGGACGGCCTGCCGGCTGCCGAGCTGCTCGCCCGGGCCGAGGCAGCCCTGGCCGGCGGCGCCAAGCTGCTGCAGTACCGCGACAAACTGGCCGAGCCGGCCGCGCGTCGTCCGGTGGCCGAGGCCCTGGCGGCAGCCTGCGCCCGCCACGGCGCGGCCCTGCTGATCAACGACGATGCCGCATTGGCCCAGGCCGTCGGCGCCGCCGGGGTGCACCTGGGCAAGGACGACGGCGACCTGGGCGCCGCCCGCCGCCGCCTCGGTCCGGATCTGCTGATCGGCGCCTCCTGTTACGCCGACCCGGCCCGGGCCGCCGCCGCCGCGCCCCACGTGGATTACCTGGCCTTCGGCGCCGTCTTCCCCTCGTCGGTCAAGCCTGGCGCCGCCGCCGCGCCGCTGACGTTGCTCGCGGCCGCCAAAGCCGCCCACGGCCTGCCGGTGTGCGCCATCGGCGGCATCACCCTGGCCAATGCACCCCAGGTGATCGCCGCCGGGGCCGACTGGCTGGCGGTGATCACCGACCTGTTTTCCGCCCCCGACATCGCCGACCGGGCGGCCGCTTACGGCTGCCTCTTCGCCGCGGCCGGGGCCTCTGCTGAACCCTCGCTCTAGACCTGCTTTCCGGGAGAACCCTGACCATGACGTCCCGTAACGACACCCTGTTCGCCGCCGCTCGCCGCCACATTCCCGGTGGGGTGAATTCCCCGGTCCGCGCCTTCGGCTCGGTCGGGGGCACGCCCCTGTTCTTCCAGCGCGGCCAGGGCGCCCGCGCCTTTGACGCCGATGGCAAGGGCTACCTGGACTACGTGGGGTCCTGGGGGCCGCTGATCGCCGGCCACGCCCATCCTGCGGTGCTGGAGGCGGTGAGCCGGGCCATGGCCAACGGCCTGTCCTTCGGTGCGCCCACCGAAGCCGAGGTGGCCATGGCCGACTACCTGTGCGAACTGCTGCCCTCCCTGGAGATGGTGCGCCTGGTGTCCTCCGGCACCGAGGCCACCATGAGCGCCATCCGCCTCGCCCGGGGCTACACCGGCCGCGACGCCATCATCAAGTTCGAGGGCTGCTACCACGGCCACGCCGATTCCCTGCTGGTCAAGGCCGGCTCGGGCCTGCTCACCTTCGGCAATCCCTCCTCCGGCGGCGTGCCGGCGGACCTGGCCCAGCACACCCTGGTGCTCGACTACAACAACGTCGAACAGCTGGCCGACGCCTTCGCCCGTCACGGCGACAAGATCGCCGCGGTGATCTTCGAGCCGGTGGCTGGCAACATGAACCTGGTGGCGCCTCGCCCCGAGTTCCTCAAAGCCATGCGCGACCTCACCGCCAAGCACGGCGCGGTGCTGATCGCCGACGAGGTGATGACCGGCTTCCGCGTCGGCCCCCAGGGCGCCCAGGGCCTCTACGGCATCGACCCGGACCTGACCACCCTGGGCAAGGTCATCGGTGGCGGCCTGCCGGTGGCGGCCTTTGGCGGCAAGCGCGAGATCATGGAAAAGATCGCCCCCCTGGGCCCGGTCTACCAGGCCGGCACCCTGTCGGGCAACCCGGTGGCGGTGGCCGCCGGCATGGCCACCTTGCAGCTGACCCGGGCGCCGGGCTTCTACGAGACCCTGGCGGCGCGCACCGGCCAGCTGGTGGACGGCCTCTCCGCCGCCGCCGCCAAGGCCGGCGTCACCTTCTCGGCCCAGTCCGTGGGGGGCATGTTCGGCCTGTACTTCCGCGCCGAGCCGCCCACCTCCTTTGCCGAAGTGATGACCTGCGACAAGGACACCTTCAACCGCTTCTTCCACGCCATGCTGGAGGTGGCACCGGAAGGCCACTACTTCGCCCCCTCGGCCTTCGAGGCCGGCTTCGTCTCGGCCGCCCACAGCGAGGCCGACATTGCCGCCACGGTGGCTGCCGCCGGGCAGGTGTTCGCCGGCCTGGCCGATTGAGTCCTGCCTGAAACCCCGCGTCCTGCCTTGTTCTCCGGGCAGGGTGCCTGGAGCGCCGCGCCCCGCGTTGTTCTCCTGGTAGGGCGCCTGAAGAGCCGCATCCTGCCTTGATCTTGGGGCAGGGTAAATGAAAACCCCCGCCAGACCTGGGTCTTGGCGGGGGTTTTCGTTTTGGGCGCTTGCCGGTGTCTGTCCGCTGCGCCGGGCTGCAGTGGCTGGTGCGGCGGACAGACTGGAGGCGTGGCGGGATCGGGCGATCAGCCGCCCAGGTAGGCTTCTTCCACCTTGGGATTGGCCAGCAGGTTGGCGCCGGAATCAGCCAGCACGATCTTGCCGGTTTCGATGACGTAGCCGTGCTTGGCGATCTTCAGGGCCTGGCGCACGTTCTGCTCCACCAGCAGGATGGTCAGGCCGCGGCGGTTGATTTCCACCAGGATGCGGAAGATTTCCTGCACCACGATGGGGGCCAGGCCCATTGAGGGTTCGTCCAGCAAGAGCAGCTTGGGCTTGGCCATGAGGGCCCGGCCGATGGCCAGCATCTGCTGCTCGCCGCCGGAAAGGTTGCCGGCGAACTGCTGGGCGCGTTCCTTGAGGCGGGGGAAGAGCTGGTACACCTCTTCCATGGAGGCGGGGATGCCCTCCTTGTCCTGCCGGGTGTAGGCGCCCAGCTGCAGGTTTTCTTCCACCGTCAGGGTGGTGAGGATGGCCCGGCCTTCGGCCACCTGCACCAGGCCCCGCTCGACGATCTGGTGGGCGGGCAGGCGGGAGATGTCTTCGCCCTGGAACTCGATCTTGCCCCGGGAGGCCTTGATGAGGCCGGAGAGGGCCAGCAGGGTGGTGCTCTTGCCGGCGCCATTGGCGCCCACCAGGGCGGTGATCTCGCCCTCGTTGAGGTGGAAGTCCAGGCCCTTGACGGCCTCGATGTGGCCGTAGGCCACGGCCAGGTCGTGTACGCGCAGGAGCACACTCATTACTCGTCCTCCTTGCCCAGGTAGGCCTCGATCACGTCCGGGTTGTTGCGCACCTCGTCCGGCGTGCCTTCGGCGATGATGCGGCCGAAGTTGAGCACGGCGATGCGGTCGCACAGGCCCATGACGAAGCGCATGTCGTGCTCGATCATGAAGACGCCGTAGCCCCGGTTGCGGATGTTGTTGATCTCTTCCATCAGGATGGTCTTTTCCGAGGGGTTCATCCCCGCCACCGGCTCGTCGAGCAGCAGCAGCTTGGGCTCGGTGGCCAGGGCCCGGGCGAATTCCAGCTTGCGCTGGTCGCCGTAGGAAAGGTTGTCGGCCAGCATGTCGGCCTTGTGGTCCAGGCCCACCCAGGAGAGCAGCTCCAGGGCCCGTTCCCGGGCCTTCTTCTCGGCAGCGCGGCAGGCCGGGCTGTTGAAGAACAGACCGAAACCGCCGTAGTCCAGGTGGTCGTGCATGCCCACCATGACGTTTTCCAGCAGATCCATCTCCTTGAAGATGCGGATGTTCTGGAAGGTGCGGGCGATGCCCTGGTGGGTGATGCGGTGGGGCTCCAGGCCGATCAGGGACTGGCCCTGGAAGTCGATCTGGCCGGCGCTGGGAGTGAGCAGGCCGGTGATGAGGTTGAACACCGTGGTCTTGCCGGCGCCGTTGGGGCCGATCAGGCCGTAGATGCTGCCGGCGGGCACTTCGAAGCTGACGTCCTGCAGCACGTGCAGGCCGCCGAAGTGCTTGCCGACGTTGCGGATCGACAGCAGATTGGGTTGCTGGGGGGCGTTCATGCCTCACCTCCCTTGAGACGCTTGAAGAAGGCCTTGATGCGGCGGGATTCCCACAGACCCTTGGGCAGGAACAGCACCACCAGCACCAACACGGCGCCGTTCACCAGGGAACGGAAGTCCTGCAGGGAGCGCAGCAGTTCCGGCAACAGGGTGAGGATGGAGGAACCCAGCATGGGGCCGATGAGGCTGGAAGTGCCGCCCAGCACCGCCATGGTGAGGATGTCCACGGCGTTCTCGAAGCCGTATTCCCGGGGGCTGATGAAGAAGGTGAAGTGGGCGTTGAGGGCCCCGGCCACACCGGCGATGAAGGCGCCGAGGGCGAAGGCCAACAGCTTGTAGCGGTCCACGTTGATGCCCATCAGGCGGGCGGCCACCTCGTCTTCCTTGATCGACTCGAAGGCGCGGCCCACCTTGGAGCGGCGCAGCCGGGCCAGACCGTAGACGGTCACCGCCAAGATCAGGGCGATATGCCAGCCTTCGGTAGCCAGGGGAATGCCGTTGAGGCCCTCGGGGCCGCCGGTGATCTCCAGGTTGAGCACGGTGATGCGCACCACCTCGCCGAAGGCCAGGGTGGCCATGGCCAGATACACGCCGGACAGGCGCAGTACCGGGGCGCCGATGATCAGGGCCACCAGGGTCGGGGCGACGCCGCCGGCGAGCAGTACGGCGGGGAAGGACCAGTCCAGATGCAGGGTGAGCAGGGCCGATACGTAGGCGCCGACGCCCATGAAGGCGGCGTTGGCCAGGGATAGCAGGCCGCAGGACAGGGTCAGCCAGATGGACAGGGCCAACAGGGCGTGGACGCCCACCGAGAACACCAGGGTGCTGTAGGTGGACCAGAAGTCGTTAAACCATTCCATCAGGCTTTTCTCTCCAATTTGCGACCGAAGAGGCCGGAGGGGCGGACCAGCAGGATCAGGAAGAGCAGGCCGAAGGCCACGGCATCGCCCATCTGGCTGGACAGGTAGGCCTTGCTGATGACCTCGGCAAAGCCGAGGAACAGGCCGCCGATCAGGGCGCCGCGGATGTCGCCCATACCGCCGAGGATGATCACGGCGATGCCCTTGTGCAGCATGGGCTGACCCATGAAGGGGGTGATGGCGTTGAAGTTGAGGCCGATCAGCACCCCGGCGATACCGCCCAGGGCGGCGGCGACGAAGGAGGTGATGTGGAACAGGCCTTCCACGTTGATGCCCAGCAGGTAGGCGGCCTTGGGCGATTCGGCGATGGCCCGCAGGGCGCGGCCCAGCTGGGTGCGCTTGAGGATGGTGAACAGCACCGCCATGAGCAGGAAGGCGATGGCGACGATGGCGATTTCTAGGGCCCGCACATGCACGTCGCCGACCATGAATTCGCCGGCGGGCATGACGTCCTCGGGGAAGCGCAGCACCTCGGCGCCGAACAGGCCCTGGGCGGCACTGGTCAGCATGATGCCGACGCCGATGGTGGCGATCATGGGAATCAGGTGGGGGGCGTTGCGGGCGCGCAGGGGCTTGAGTACTAGCACGTCCACCAGCAGGCCGACGGTGCCGCTGACCACCATGGCGCCGAGCAGGGCGGCCCACAGGGGGGCGTTGAGGTGGCTGACCATGGCCAGGGCGGCGTAGCTGCCGACCATGAACACCGCTCCGTGGGAGAGGTTGATCACCGCCAGCACGCCGAACACCAGGGTGAAACCCAGGGCGAACAACGCGTAGACGCTGCCGAGCGTCAGGGCGTTGAGGAGTTGTTGTTCAAGCATGGGGAAATTCCAGTTGCAAATGCAATGCGGGGCTGATTTTCATCGGCCCCGCATTGATGGGTAAGACGGGCTTACGCGGACAGTCGCTTACTTCCCGTCGAAGGCGGTGAACTTGCCTCCCTTGACCACATAGATGAAAGGCTTCTGGTCCGCATCCCAGCCGCCGGGCTTGCCGGTCTTGGTGACGGCGGCGCGGAACTTGAAGGGGCCGGTGGCGCCGTTGATGGTGGCCTTGGGCAGGGCGTTCTTGAGGGCCTCGCGGTCGGTGTTAACGTCGCCGGAGAGCTTCACTTCCTGCAGGGCGGCGGCGGCCACGTGCAGGGCGTCGAAGGCCTGGGCGGCGAACTGGTTGGGCTCGGCGTTGTACTTCTTCACGTAGGAAGCAACGAAGGCCTTGTTGGCGGGCGCCGGGTTGGTGTTGGACCAGGGGCTGCCGACGAAGGTGCCTTCACCGGCCAGCTTGGAAATCTCGAACAGCTTGGGCGAATTGAAGCCGTTGCCGCCGATGAACGGCACCTTGATGCCCAGGCCCCGGGCCTGCAGCATGATGTTGGCGGCTTCTTCGGCCAGGCAGGAGCAGACCACGGCATCCGGGTTGGAGCCCTTGATCTTGGTCAGCTGGGCCTTGAAGTCCACATCGCCCTTGACGTAGGTCTCGGTGGTGGTGACCGGCAGCTTCTGGTCTTCCAGCACCTTCTTGAAGACGTCGTAGCCGCTCTTGGTGAAGGCGTCGTCGTTACCGTAGATGACGGCGACTTTCTTCAGCTTGTAGTGCTTGGTGGCGGTGGCCACCGTCACCGGCAGCACGTCGGATTCCATCACCGAGTTGCGGAACACGTAGGGACCGATGTCGGTGATGCCGTTGGCGGTGACGGAGGTGCCGAACACCACGGTCTTGGCGGCGTTGGCCACGGGGCCGGCGGCGAACATGGAGTTGGACAGGGTGGGGCCGAAGACCATCAGCACCTTGTCCTGAAAAATCAGCTTCTTGAAGACGTTGATGCCTTCTTCCTTCTTGCCCTGCTCGTCTTCGATGACGAGCTGGATCTTGTTGCCGTTGATGCCACCCTTGGCGTTGATCTCCTCGGCGGCCAGCTGGAAGCCGTTGCGGATCGAAACGCCGTACTGGGCGGCACCGCCGGTCAGGGCGGCGGCCACGCCGATCTTGATGTCGGCGGCCTGGGCCAGCCCGGCACAGGCCAGGGCGCTCACGAGGGCAAGGGTTTTGGGCAGGAAGCGCATACGTTCTCCAATGTGTTCTGGTTGGCGAAGAGTCCAAGCGAACCCTAAAGGGTACTTGCCGCACCCGGGAATGGCAAACCTGTGGTTTCTGTCGATGCCAATGGAATTGCCCGGGGTTGGCCGTGCGGGCTGCTGGTGGGGCTGTCGGCGATTTCGCCTCAGGCGCCGAGCAGCCGGGCCACCGCCGCCGGGTTGGCCGGGAAATACCAGTGCACGTACGAGGCGGTCAGGCTGCCGACCCGGTACACCGGCTCCCCCGGGCGCCCGTCGGGGCGCTCGGCCTGGGTGAGCGGTGTCAGGGGCGTGGTGCTGCGCGAGTAGTGGAAGGTGTGGCCGGTGAGGCGGCCTTCCGGCAGCTCGGCCTGCTGCATGCCCAGGGCGGAGAGCTTGCGCTGCATGGCGCTCTCGCCGGGCAGCAGGGCGAAGCCTTGGTGGCGTTCGCCGTCCACCGTCACGATTTGCTCGAAGCAGGCCATCATCCCGCCGCATTCGGCCAGGAGCGGCTTGCCCGCGCCGACGTGGGTGGAAAGCGCCGCGGCCATGGCCCGGTTGGTGGTGAGCGCCGGGCCGTGCAGTTCCGGGTAGCCGCCGGGCAGCCACACCGCGTCGCAGGGGGGCAGGGCGGCGTCGTGCAGGGGGGAGAAGTCCACCAGGGTGGCGCCCAGGGCCATCAGGCATTCCCGGTTGGCCGGGTAGGCGAAGCAGAAGGCGGCATCGGCGGCCACCGCGATGGTGCGTCCGGCCAGCAGCGGCGGCACCGCGGGCGGAGGGGCGTCGGCAATGGCCACCGGCGGCGGCAGGTCGGCCGCCGGGGTGTCAGCGAGCAGGTCGGCGAGGCGTTCCAGGCAGGTGTCCAGCCCGGCGATCTCGGCGGCCGGCAAGAGGCCCAGGTGGCGCTCCGGCAGGGCCATTTCGGCGTCCCGGGGCAGGGCGCCGACCCAGGCGATGTCTTCGGGCAGGGTCTTGCGGCACAGTTCGCCGTGGTAGGCGCTGCCGACCCGGTTGGCCAGCACGGCGGAAATCGGCGCGCCGCCGCCCTGGTCGGCCCGGTAGTGCTTGAGCCCCCAGGCCACGGCGCCGAAGGACCCGGCCATGGCGGCGGCGTCCAGCACCAGCAGCACCGGCAGGCCGAGGCGCCGGGCCAGCTCGGCGGCGGAGGGCTCGCCGTCGTGCAGGCCCATCACCCCTTCGACCAGGATCAGGTCCGCCTCCCGGGCGGCCCGGGCCAGGCGCCAGCGGGCGTCGGCCTCGCCGCACATGCGGAAGTCGATGTTCTCGCAGGGGGCGCCGCTGGCCACCTGGTGGATCTGGGGATCGAGGAAGTCCGGGCCGCACTTGAACACCCGCACCCGGCGGCCCTGGCGGGCGTGCAGCCGGGCCAGGGCGGCGGTGATGGTGGTCTTGCCCTGGCCCGAGGCGGGGGCGGCGATCAACAGGGCGGGGACGGAAAGGGGGGCGGTCATGGCGAAAGCGAAAGTGGGTGGCTGGAAACCCGCATGGATAGTGGCTCTACAAAGGACATGGCTGGAGAGCCGCGCCAGGCCTTGTTATTCGGACATGCATCGTGAAGATGCCCGTCCCTGCTAGGGTTTGGCGATGGGGGGTGATCCGTATGCGGCCATGGGGAGCGCACGTCGGGGCGCCGGGACGGCCGGCGATCCCGCGCCATGGGCCGCGCGCCGGGGCCCGGCCGGGTCAGAACTCCACGCCGGGCATGGCCTTCACCCCGGCCTTGAAGGCATGCTTGACCAGGGTCATCTCGGTGACCGTGTCGGCAGCGGCCACCAGCCCTTCGGGCGCGGCCCGGCCGGTGATCACCACGTGCTGCAGGGCCGGGCGGGCGGCCAGGTCGGCGAGCACCTCGTCCAGGGCCAGCCAGCCGTACTTGAAGGCGTAGGTCAGTTCGTCGAGCACCACCAGGTCCACGCCGGGGTCGCGCAGGTACTGGCGCGCCAGGGTCCAGGCGGCCTGGGCGGCCTTGGCGTCCCGGGCCGGGTCCTGGGTTTCCCAGGTGAAGCCCTCGCCCATCACGTGCCAGGTGAGCTGGCCGGGGCAGAGGTCGGCGACCTTGCGGTAGAAGCCCTCTTCGCCGGTGTCGGAACGGCTCTTGACGAACTGCACCACTGCCACCGAGAAGTCGTGGCCGAGGGCCCGGGCGACCACGCCGAAGGCGGCGGAGGACTTGCCCTTGCCGTTGCCGGTGTTGACCACCAGCACGCCGCGCTCGTCCTGGGCAGCGGCGATCTTGGCATCCACCACGTCCTTCTTGCGCTGCATGCGGGCGATGTGGCGGGCGTCCCGGCCGGCGTCGGTGGAATCGATGGAACCGATGGAAGCAATGGAATCGGCGGAGGGGGGCGTCTGGGTGTCGCTCATGGGGGTCCTTCGGGGAGGCGATGGCGGCTGGTGCCGCTCTGGAGTGGTGGTTGAACGGGCGTCAGGCCGGCACGAACCAGCGTCGGCCGCCGTCGGCCAGCTCCTTGAGCGGGTAGCCGTACAGGCAGGACAGGGTGCGGGCGGTCAGCACCTGGTCGCAGGGGCCTTGCGTCACGGTGCCGTCGCCGAACACCAGCAGGGCCCGGTCGCAGTAGCGCGCGGCCAGGCCCGGGTCGTGCAGCACCATCACCACCCCGGCCCCCGCTTCGGCCTGGCGGGCGAGCAGTTCCAGGCTGGCGATCTGGTGGTTGAGGTCCAGGTGGGCGAGGGGTTCGTCGAGCAGGTACAGGGACGGCGCCTGGGTGAGCAGGGTGGCCAGGCCGAGGCGCTGGCGCTCGCCGCCGGAGAGGGTCGCCACCTGGCGCTGGTCGAAACCGCCCAGGCCGACCTTGGCCAGGGCGGCCCGGGCCAGGGTCGCATCGGCGGCGGACTCCCACTCCCAGCGGCCCAGGTGGGGGTGACGGCCGGTCAGGGCCGTTTCCAGCACGGTGGTGGCGAACGGGTCGGGGGCGGTCTGGGCCAACCAGCCACGCCGCAGGGCGGCCTCCCGGGCGCTCAGGGCCGGGTAGGGGCGGTCGTCGAGACGGACTTCGCCGCCGGCGGCGGGGCGCAGCCCGGCCAGGGTGGCCAGCAGGGTGGATTTGCCGGCACCGTTGCGGCCGAGAATGGCCAGCCGTTCGCCGCGGGCCAGGCGCAGGTCGAGATCCCGGGTCACGGTGTGCTCGCCCACGGTCACCGTCAGGCCCCGGGTTTCCAGCAGGGGGGCGCTCATTTCGGTTGCCTCGTCAGCAGGAAGAGGAAGACCGGCACGCCAATCAGGGCGGTGAGGACCCCCACCGGCAATTGCAGCGGCGCCACCATGGTGCGGGCGGCGGTATCGGCCAGCACCAGCAGGCTGCCGCCGGCCAGTACCGAGGCCGGCAGCAGCAGGCGCTGGTCGTTGCCCAGGGCGAGGCGGGCCAGGTGGGGCACCACCAGGCCGACGAAGCCGATGGAACCGGCCGAGGTCACCGCCACGGCGGTGGCCAGGGAGGCCACGGCGTAGATCAGGCGCCGCACCACGGGCACCGACACCCCCATGGCCTGGGCCTGGAGCAGGCCCCGGGCGAGCAGGTTGAGCTCCCGGGCGAAGGGCAGGGCCGCCGCCAGGCAGACGCCCAGGGCGAGGGCCGGCAGCCAGGGATGGGCGGCCTGGGAGAGATCGCCCATCAGCCAGAAGAGCATGCCGCGCAGCTTGGATTCGGGCGCGATGGTGAGCATCAGGGCCACGAGGGCGCCGCAGCCGGCGGCGACGATCACCCCGGTGAGCAGCAGCCGGGTCTGGGTCCAGCTGCCGTCACCCCGGGCCAGGCCGAAGACCAGCAGCATGGCGCCCATGGCGCCGCAGAAGGCAAAGCTGGTCAGGCCGAGCACCGACAGGCCGAGCAGGATGGCGGTCAGCGCCCCGACCCCGGCACCGCCGGAAATGCCCAGCACGTAAGGGTCGGCCAGGGGGTTGCGCAGCAGTACCTGCATCAGCGCTCCGGCCAGGGCGAGCAGCCCGCCGCAGGCAAACCCGGCGATGGCCCGGGGCAGGCGCAGGGCGCGCACGATCTCGGCCCCGGGGGAGTCGCTGCCGCTCAGTGCCGCCAGCACGTCCCGGCCATCCACCGCCACACTGCCCAGGCCCAGGGCCAGGGCGAAGCTGGCGAGGGCGAGTAGAAGCAGGCAGGCGAGGGCGAGCAGGGCGCGGCGGCGGGTGGGCATGGCAGGTCGGCGGGAGGGCGGCGCTGGCTCAATAATCCAGGGCCACGGCGGCGAACCAGCTGCGGCCGGTTGCCGGGTAGAGGGAGAAGTAGTCGCGGTTGGTCAGGTTGTCGATAGCCAGCGACACCGACACGTTGCGGTCGATGCGGTAGGCGACCTTGGCATCGACGACAAAGTACGCATCGTAAACGCCATAGACGTTGGTGGCGACATCGCTGTTGTCGTCGGTGGCGTACTGCTTGCTGGCGTAGCGCCCCGAGGTGGCCAGGGTCCAGGCCCCGCGCCGGGTTTCGAGGCCTACCGTGGCCTGCTTCTTGGGCAGGAAGGTCAGCTGCTTGCCAACCGAGGCCGGCGCGTGGCTGTTTTCCTTCACCGCGCTGTCGGTGTAGGTGACGCTGGCGAAGGCCCGGCTGTCGAAGCCGGCGACGGAGAAGCGCTGCGCCAGGGAGACGGTGACGCCGCGGCTTTCGGCCCGCTCCAGGTTGTCCCGGTAGCGCGTGCCGGAGGAGCCGCGCACGTAGACCAGGTCGCGCAGGTCGTTCTCGAAGTAGGTCAGCTTGGCCTCGCCCCCTTGCCAGGGCTTCCAGTCGGCGCCCACTTCCCAGGTGCGCACCTTTTCCGGTTTGAGCTCGGGGTTGGCCATGATGTTGTAGGTGACCCGGGTGGTGCGGTACAGGTCGTAGATGCTCGGGGCGCGGAAGGCCGAACCGGCCGAGGCGCGCAGGCTGAGGCTGTCGCTGGCCTTGAAGGCCAGGCCGGCCTTGGGGCTCAGGGCCGAGGCGGAGCGGCTGGCGTAATCCGCGTTGATCTGGCTGGCCGCCGGCCAGCCCGGAGTACGGATGCTGCCGTCCTCGTTCTTCCAATAGTCGTAGCGGGCGCCGAGCTGGGCGGTGAGCCGGTCGGTGATGCTCCACTCGTCCTGGGCGTAGGCGGCGATCAGGGTGGTGCGCCCCGAGGCTTGGGCATAGAGGCTGGTCTTGCTGCCCGGGTTGGTCCAGTTGGACAGGCTGTAGTCCTTGTTGTCGGCGTCGTCACGGCGCAGGGCGACGCCGGTGGTCAGGACGTGCCGGCCCAGGGGGGCCGTCCAGTAGGCGTCCAGGGAGGCGCTCTGCGCGGGGGAGTCTGAGATGCGTCCCGCGCCGCCGCTGACGTTGCCCGTGGGCGTCACGTAGTAGTTGCTGACCACGTTGTTGTAGCTCGCCAGCACGTTGAGGCGGCCGATGCCCAGGTCGGTGTCGAAGCCTGCGTGGAAGAGATTGCGTTCAAAACCACCGTTTCCGCCGGCAAACAGGGATGGGGTGGAACCGTAGTCCGGTAGGCCGCCCGGCTTACGCAGATAGGTTTCCGGGCTGCGGTCGTAGCCGTAGTCGTAGCGTTGGCGCTGCCAGCCCAGCCGCCAACGGCTGCCGTCGGAGAGGCGCTGCTCCAGCTTTATCGCGGCACCGTCCTCGTCCCAGGTGTTGTCGCCCTTCTTGCCGTAGAGGTAGCCGGGCTTGCCGTCCTTGCCGGTCATGTAGCGGGCGCCGTTGGTGTTGGCGGTGGAGGTCACCCAGTCGCTCTTGTAGCCGTCGGTGGCGGCCCAGTTGGCGGTGATCAGCAGGGATAGCCCGTTGTCCAGCCGGGTTCCGGCGGAGCCGAAAACCTTCCGCACGCCTTCCGGGGCCTTGCCGGCCTCGAAGGGGTTGCCGTAACCGGCGCGCAGCTTGAACTCGGTCTTGGTCGGCATGCGCGTGACGAAGTTGATCACCCCGCCCATGGCGTTGCCGCCGTACAGGGACGACATCGGCCCGTAGAGCACCTCGGCCTGATCCACCAGGTCCGGCGACAGGCCGCCCAGGCTGGAACTGCCGGAATAGCCGTCGTTGAGGGGCAGGCCGTCCACCAGCACCAGGGTGCGACGGTCGTCGGGCATGCCGCGCAGGGCGAACCCCGGGCTCGGTTGCAGCATCCCCTTGCCCGGAGAGGTGAACACCCCGGGCAGCAGGTTGAGGATGTCGGTCAGGCGGCCGGGGTTGCGCGCCTCGATCTCTTCCCGGGTGACGACTTCGATCTGCCCGGTGGCATGGTCGAGGCGCACCGGCGCCCGGGAGGCGGTGACGGTGACCGGAGCCAGCTCGGCTTCATCGGCCCAGACCGGGGCGATCGGGCCGATGGCGCATCCGGCCGCCAGGCCAAGGGAGGAGAGGGCGGCCAGGGAGGTTGGGGTGGGGCGGCTCATGAAGCGGTCTTAGAAGTCGTAGCGGGCCGAGACGTAGGCGGTACGGCCGTCGGCGGGGTAGTAGTTAATGGTGCTGTCGTAGGCTTGAAAGTAAGCGTAGGGCGAGTACTTCTTGTCCAGGGCGTTGAGCAGCTTGGCGGTCAGTGTCACCTTCTGCACCGTCCAGGACCCCTGCAAGTCGGCGGTGAAGTACCCGGCCAGCCAGCTTTGCTGGTTGGCAAAGTCGCCGTCCAGACGACGGTTGCCGACGTAGCGCGCCGCCAGCGAATAGGTGCCCCAGGCTCCCCCCTTCCAGGTGCTCTGCAGCGTCGCCTGGTCCCGGGGGGCCAGGGGCACGGTCTTGCCGGCGTTGGCGCCGCTGCGGAAAGTGGCGTCCAGGTAGGTGTAGGTGAAGCGGTTGTTCCAGCGGTCGCTGGCTTTCCACTCGAGTTCAAAGTTGGCGCTGTCACGCCGGGTAGGCTTGAAGTTGGTGTTGGTGTAGTTGCTCGGGTCGTAGCCGATTTCATCGGTCAGATCGAGGCGGGAGAAGGACAGCTTGGTGCTCCAGGCGCCTAGTTTCAGGCTGCCGCCCACCTCCTGGATGGTGCCGTGCTGGGGGTGGATGTTGCCGGCGAAGAACGGAGTGGTGCCAAAGGGGTTGCCGAACAATTCGTCGATGTTGGCAAAGCGGAACGTGGTACCGGTCTTGCCGTACACCCGCCAGGCGTCCTGAGCGTAGGCCAGGCCGATGTCGTAAGCGTTGCGGGTGCGATTGGACCGGCCCGCCATGGCAGATTGGAGCCCAAATTCAGCCTGATTGGCCGATTGGCTCATGCTCTGGCTACGTCCTCCCATGGTCAGGCTCAGCTGCTGGGTCAGGTTCGTGACGTTTTGCAGGTAGTAGGCGGTACTGGTCTGGTGCGCCCACTGGTTGGCCGATCCCCGGTTGGTCGCAGATACGGTGCCGTCGTAGTGATCCAGGCCGGCCACCGTCACACTGGCCAGGGAGCCCAGGCCGTGGCTCCAGCGCAGCCGGGGGGTGAAGGCTAGGGTGTCGCGCACCCGATTGCTGGCGCCACCGTAGTCCACGAACGTACTTTTTACATCCTGGTGCTCACTGGCAATTTCGCCCTCGACAGTCACGGTGTCAGTGAGGGCATAGGTTATGCCCGGGCGTAGGCGATAGCCTTCTTTCCACTGGTTGTCGAAGAGCGTCGATGCGTTGCGCGGATTGGCCTGGAACTGAGGCTGGGTCAAGGCTCCTGGCAGGCCGGAGGCTTCCTTGTAGACGGCGTAGTCAGTGAAGACTTCGCCCCGCTCCAGCTTGAGGCCGGCCCGGCCGCTGGCGGCCTGCTGGTTCTGCCAGTTGTTGCGCCGGTAGCCGTCGCTGTCGGCGTAGCGGGCGAACAGGTTGAAGTAGGCGTGCTCGTTGCCGGTGGCAACGCTGGCATCCAGTCCCCGATAGCCGTAGCTGCCGACGGTGGCGGTTGCGGAAGCGCGGGGTTTCCCCGACTTGTCGGTGATGATGTTGATCACCCCGCTGGTTGCCCGGTCACCGTACAGCACGGTGCCGGAGCCGCGCATGATTTCGATGCGCTCGATACTTTCTAGCGGGAGTGCGGCCCAGATCAGGTTGGCTGAGTCGATGGGATTGAGACGTTGGCCGTCGACCAGGATCAGGGTGTTGCTGGTGGCTGTGACGCCGAAACCACCGATATCCACCGTCGCATCGATGCCCAGGGGGCCATACATGGGGCTGACGTTGACGCCGGCCCGGGTGGCCAGCAAATCGGGCAGGTTGAGGGCCGGCGTGGTGCGGATGTCGTCCCGGGTGATGACGCTGATGTTGGCCGGAATGCGCGGATCCGGGTCGGCGAAGCGGGTGGCGGTGACGACCACCGGCGCCATGACTTCTTCGGCGCGGAGATGGGATGCAGGCAGGAGCAAACAGGCGGGCAGGGCGCAAACGGCGGCCCGCAGGATGGTGCTGGACATGGAGGGACTCCCTTGTGCCACCGCGAGCGTCCCCGCAGGCTGTGGCCGGTTCTGATGCAGTACCGGGGAGATGTCAGGCGGGGACAAGGCGGCGGCGCCGGGGAGTCCACACGCCATGCCGCCTCCCGCAGCACTTCCGCTTGTGTCCCTGACAGGCCGGTATCCGGGCTTGCGAGACCGGAGGAATCTCCGGGGTGGCGTCCCGCCTTCCCAGGCATAAGCCCAGTGGCATGAGGGGGCACCTACTCGCTTACCGTTGCGGGGGCAGCACAGGCCTGGCGGACTCGGGGAGTCGTGCGCACCTGTTTCCCGTTTAACCGCGGCGATGGGGTCGCGCGCAGCACCTGGCAAGGGGCCGAATGCGCCGGCAGGGGTCGGTGAGCGACCTGGAACCGGGCAACGGCGAGGGGCGGAGGATACCCCGGTGACGGCCGTAGGGGCAAGGCGGGAACGGGAGGCGATAATCCACAAAACACCTTCAAATCCGGCGCTTACTCCTTGACCGGGAAGAGTTTGCGCCTCTATAGTGCGCGCCATGGAGAACCAGCTCGCCACCCTCGAAAGCAAGGTCGACCAAGTGGTCGGCCTGTGTCAGGCCCTGCGCGGCGAAAACGCCGCCCTCAAGGCCCAGCTGGCGGCGGCGGAAGCGCGCAACGCCGATTTGACGGCCCGCATGGCGGCCGCCCGGAGCAGGGTGGAGACGCTGCTCGCCCGGGTGCCCGAAGACAAGTAACGGCCCCGCCGCCCTGCCCGGCCCTTCTTTTTTTCTCCCTCCCTTCGAACTTTCCTGCAAAGGTCTACGACCATGAGCGCCGAGTCCAATTTTCTCGACGTGCAACTCCTCGGCCGGGAATACCGGGTCGCCTGTCCTCCCGAGGAGCGCGAGGCACTGCTGGCGGCGGTCGCCCTGGTGGATGAGCAGGTCAAGCAAATCACCGCCCGCACCCGTTCCGGCGGTGCCGAGCGGGTGGCGGTGATGGCGGCCCTCAACCTGGCCCACGACCTGCTCGCCCTACGTCGTTCCGCCTCCGCCCCCCAGGCGGGAGATGCCCCGGCGGCAGAGGCTCAAGAGGGTTTTGACACCCCTGACTTTCAGCGTAGAATCGGCGCCATGGAGGCCAAACTGGATGAGGCGCTCCGGGGCAAGGCAGACGCTTCCAGCGAAGCGACAGCCCCTCGGTCCGACTCCCTGTTCTAACCTCCGCCGGGTGTCCCCTGCGGTGCCCGCGACGGCCATACATTCTCTGAACCAAGTATGGGCTTAGGTTGCCCATCCAGTGCCGGCAAAGTGCGCGTCCTTGCGACGTACCAGACGCCGGTCGGTAAGCGACCACTCTGAACCTCCGGGTTCGAGATGCCGGCCGAAACGACATCTGCGGGGGCCTGTAAGACTGGGCACGGCGCGCTGGATCGCTGCAAGGCGATTTCACCGCGCCGTTTCCTTTTCTGGCCCTGCCCGCGCCGCTATCGATGCCTCGAAGGAGCGGCCAGGGAGCCCAGCGCCCG
The DNA here is from genome assembly GCF_008274805.1 of Oryzomicrobium terrae. Lineage (NCBI taxonomy): Bacteria > Pseudomonadati > Pseudomonadota > Betaproteobacteria > Rhodocyclales > Rhodocyclaceae > Oryzomicrobium > Oryzomicrobium terrae. Next base: position 3,345,376 of record NZ_CP022579.1, on the reverse strand, counting down.
GCTCCATACGCATAAAACCAACGACTAACGTATCCCCAATACCAAAGGACCCGTCATGGACTGGTGGCTGTTGAGCTATCCCCTCCTCGGCATTTTTGCCGGCTTCATCGCCGGCCTGTTCGGCGTCGGCGGCGGCCTGACCCTGGTGCCGATCCTGTTCATGCTGTTCCAGGCCCAGGGCTTCCCGGCGGAGCACGTCATGCACCTGGCCCTGGGCACCTCCATGGCTACCATCGTGTTCACCTCCATTTCCAGCATGCGCGCCCACCACAAGCACGGCGCGGTGCGCTGGGACATCGTCACCACCCTGGCCCCGGGCCTGGTGCTCGGCACCTTCGGCGGCTCCCTGTTGTCCGGCCTGGTGCCGACCCGGCCCCTGGTCATGGCGTTCACCGTGATCGTTTATTACGCCTCGGCCCAGATGATGCTGGACTTCAAGCCGAAGCCCCACCGCCAGCTGCCCGGCCGCGTCGGCCTGTTCCTGGTGGGCACCGGCATCGGCATCGTCTCCAGCCTGGTGGCGGCCGGCGGCGGCTTCCTGTCGATTCCCTTCATGCTCTTCTGCAACGTGGCCATCCACCAGGCGGTGGGCACCTCGTCGGCCCTGGGCTTTCCCATCGCCCTGGCCGGTATGATCGGCTACATCGTTGCCGGTGCCGACGACCACAACCTGCCGGCGGGCCATCTCGGCTACATCTACCTGCCGGCCCTGATCGGCATCGTCGCCATGAGTGTGCTGGTGGCACCCCTGGGGGCCAAGCTGGCCCACAAGCTGCCGGTGAAGCAGTTGAAGCGCGCCTTCGGTGGCTTCCTCGCCCTGCTCGCCACCAAGATGCTGCACAGCCTGCTGACGAGTTGAGCCCCGCCGGCGCGTCCGGCTGCTACTCCTGCGACGCCGCCCGCGTGCCGATCAGCGCCCGGGCGGCGTCGGCTTTTTCGGCCAGCCCGCGGCTGACGTAAAGCAGAGTAAGAGGCGGGGATCGGACCTCCTCCGCGTTGCCGGCGTCCGCTATCAGGGCGGCCAGGGCCTCCAGGGCGATCAGGCGGGGCTGCACCTCATCGAGGAGGGCGGCGGCGCACTCCAGGGCATCCTGGGAGCCGTCGCTCCGTCCACCGGCCATGATCAGCCGCGCCAGGCCAGATGGGCGCTCATGCCGATGAAGAAGCAGCGGCGGAAGACCCAGGGCAAGGGTGCCCTGGCGGCCCAGCGCCTGAAAAACGGCCCCCGCTGGGGGCTTTTATGCTCCTCCGGACGTCCTTGGCTGCCCTGCTGCCCAGGACGTTTCTTTTTGTCTGCCCGCCTCCGGGCATCTTGTGGCCCAGTCCTGCCTCGCGCACGGCTGGGCCGCTTTCCGTCACGGGGGGGAAGGGCGCAGGGCGCCACCAGCTGAGGGACGTGGCGGACCGCCGCGGGGCGGATCGGACGGGCCATGGCGCGGGGACGGGTGGTAAGGCTTGGCCACCGCTGTCGCCGTGACGGAACAGGAGCCCTGCCGGGGTGCCGAACCTCCGGAATCGCTGCGGTGCATAAAATTTACGATAGGTAAAACAAATTACTTTTTGATTTATTTGCGCCCTGTAACTACAGGATTCGTTCCCTACAGCTGGAATAGCGGCCGTTGTGTTTTTGCGACATTGATTACGAAATCAATAATTATGTGTGCACGGCAACTCTTGTATATGTTATAAGTGCGGTGCAGCATCGCATTTATCAGACGCAATAACAGGGGAGGTGACGTCATGACCACGCAGGTCTACGAACGTATCCGCAACAATCCGCAGTTCCATCAGCTGGTCGCCAGCCGCAGCCGTTTTGCCTGGCTGCTGTCGGCAGTGGTTTTTGTCCTTTTCTACGGCTTCATCATGCTGGTGGCCTTCACGCCGGAATTGCTCGGCGCGCGGCTGTCCGCCGATTCGGTGGTGACCGTGGGCATGGCCGGGGGCTTTGCCATCTTCGTGCTGTTCTGGGTGCTGACCGCGATCTACGTGAAGCGCGCCAACGGCGAATTCGACGAGATGACCTCGGACATCGTCCGCAAGGCCCAGGAGCAGTGACCATGACCCGACTTTTCTCCCGCCTCTCCCTGCTGCTCGGCTCCTGTATCGCCAGCGGCCTGGCCGTGGCCGGTCCCGCCGTCGAGGCGGTGACCGAGAAGCAGCCGCTCAATCTTCACGCCATCGGCATGTTCTTCGTCTTCGTGCTGATGACCCTGGGCATCACCTACTGGGCGGCCAACCGCACCAAGTCGGCGGCCGACTTCTACACTGCCGGCGGCGGCATCACCGGCTTCCAGAACGGCCTGGCGATCGCCGGTGACTACATGTCCGCAGCCACCCTGCTCGGTCTGACCGCCATGGTCTACGCCCAGGGCTTCGACGGCTACGTGTACATGACCGCCTTCTTCGTCGGCTGGCCCCTGATCCTGTTCCTGATGGCAGAGCGCCTGCGCAACCTGGGCCGCTTCACCTTCGCCGACATCACCTCGTACCGGCTCGACCAGGGCAAGGTGCGCACCATGGCCGCCGTGTCGTCCCTGATCGTGGTGTGCTTCTACCTGATCGCCCAGATGGTGGGCGCCGGCCAGCTGATCAAGCTGCTGTTCGGCCTGGAATACACCACCGCCGTGCTGGTGGTGGGGGCCCTGATGATGGTCTACGTCACCGTCGGCGGCATGATCGCCACCACCTGGGTGCAGATCATCAAGGCCTGCATGCTGCTTGCGGGCGGCACCCTGGTGATGCTGCTGGCCATGAGCAAGTTCGGTTTCTCCTATGAAACCCTGGTCAACAAGGCCATGGAAGTGCACAAGAACGGCGCCAAGCTGATGTTCCCCGGCAGCCTGCTGGCCGATCCGATCACCGCCATCTCGATGAGCCTGGGCCTGATGTTCGGCACCGCCGGCCTGCCCCACATCCTGATGCGCTTCTTCACCGTGACCGACGCCAAGGAAGCCCGCAAGTCGGTGCTCTACGCCTCCGGCTTCATCGCCTACTTCTTCAACGTCATCTTCCTGATGGGCATGACCGCCATCATCATCGTCGGCACCGATCCCCAGTTCTTCGAGGGTGGCAGCATCGGCGGTAAGGTGGTGGGCGGTGGCAACATGATCGCCATGCACCTGGCCAAGGCCGTGGGCGGCAACCTGCTGCTCGGCTTCCTCGCCGCCGTGGCCTTCGCCACCATCCTGGCGGTGGTCTCGGGCCTGGCCCTGGCCGGTGCCTCGGCCATCTCCCATGACCTGTACGCCCGGGTGATCATGAAGGGCAAGGCCTCGGAGAAGACCGAAATCCGCGTCTCCAAGTTCGCCACCCTGGTGTTGGGCGTGATCGGCGTGACCCTGAGCATCCTGTTCGAAAAGCAGAACGTGGCGTTCATGGTCGGCCTGGCCTTCGGCATCGCCGCCTCGGCCAACTTCCCGGTGCTGATCCTGTCCATGTACTGGAAGGGCCTCACCACCCGCGGCGCCCTGCTCGGCGGCTACATCGGCCTGGCCACTGCGGTGACCCTGGTGGTGCTGTCCAAGTCCGTGTGGGTGGCGGTGCTCGGCAATGCCGCGCCCCTCTTCCCCTACGACCAGCCGGCCCTGTTCTCCATGCCGGTGGCCTTCTTCTTCGCCTGGCTGGGTTCGGTCACCGATTCCAGCGTGCGCGCCAAGGAAGAGAAGGAACGCTTCGCCGACCAGTACGTGCGTGCCCAGACGGGTCTGGGGGCCGCTGCCGCGTCGAATCACTGACCGCTGCAGTCCCTGTCGCACCAAAAACGCCCTGGTTATGCCGGGGCGTTTTTGTTTGCGGCGGGCCGTCTCCCGGGGGCTGCCTCTTGAAACTCATCGGGGGTGGGCATAGCCTGCCCCAGGTATTCATGGGATTCCAACGAGGAGCAGGACGATGCAGATCAGATTTCTCGGCGCGGCGGGGGAGGTCACCGGTTCCCAATACCTGTGCGAAGGCGTGGTGGCCGGAGAGCGGCGCCGTTTCCTGGTGGATTGCGGCCTGTTCCAGGGGGGCCGCGATGCCCATGACAAGAACGAGCAGGGTTTCGCCTTCGATCCGGCCAGCCTCGATTTCGTCGTTCTCACCCACGCCCACCTCGACCACAGCGGCCTGCTGCCGCGCCTGTGCGCGGCAGGGTTTCGCGGGCCGATCTACACCACCGCCGCCAGCTTGGAGCTGCTCAAGATCCTGCTGCCCGATTCCGCCCACCTGCAGACCGCCGACCGGGAGCGGGCCGAACGCCGCCTGGAAAAGGGCCGCTGGCACGGCGAACTGCCCACCGTGCTGTACGGCATGGACGAGGTGCAGACGACGCTACAGCAGGTGCGGCCCTTCAACTACGGGCTGACCTTCCAGCCCGTGCCCGGCATCCTGGTGCGCTTCCACAACGCCGGCCACATCCTCGGCGCGGCCATCGCCGTGATCGACGTGGCGATCGACCAGGTGACGCCGAGCAAGACCCGCCGCCTGGTGTTTTCCGGCGATATCGGTCCCTCGGGCCCGTTCATGATGCCGGCCCCGGAGTTGATCCCCCATGCCGACGTGCTGGTGGTCGAGTCCACCTACGGCGACCGCCTGCACAAGACCATGGAGCAGACCCGGGACGAGATGGTCGAGGTGGTCACCCATACCCTGCGCCACGGCGGCAACATCGTCATTCCCGCCTTCGCCGTGGGCCGCACCCAGGAGGTGCTGCTGCTGCTCGCCGAACTGGTGCGCATCAAGCGCCTGCCCCACCTCAACGTCTTCATCGATTCGCCCATGGCCACGGCGGTGACCCAGCTCACCGCCCACTTCCGCGATGCCCTGGAAGAGGAAGCCCAGGACATGCTCGCCTGGCACGAGGCCCATCCCGAGGCCCTGCGCCTGCGCCTGGTCAGCGACGTCGAGGAGTCCAAGTCCCTCAACCTGATCCGCGGCGGCGCCATCATCATCTCCGCCAGCGGCATGTGCGAAGGCGGCCGGGTGGTGCACCACCTCTACAACAACCTGCCGCACCAGCAGAACGCGGTGATCATCACCGGTTTCCAGGCGCGCGGCACCACGGGCCGCCAGCTGGTGGAAAAGGCCAGGACCGTGCGCCTGTTCGGCCGCGAAGTCCCGGTCAATGCGTCGGTGCACACCGTCGGCGGCCTGTCCGCCCATGCCGACCAGAGCGGCCTGCTCACCTGGCTGGGCGGCTTTGCCAGCCCGCCGGAAAAGGTTTTCGTGGTGCACGGCGAGCCGGATGCCTCGAACAAACTGGCCGAGGCGATGCGCAACCGGCTCGGCTGGAAGCACGTCACCATCCCCGAGCGCGGCACCAGCTTCCTCTGTTGAGGGCTGGCGCCGGGGGCGAGTGGGGCGGGCAGGCGGCCGTGCCCTGTCCTTGCCCGCTGCGCCGAGTAAAATAACCACGTCCTCCGCGCCCCGGCGCACGGTTCCGCCGTGCCCCGGGCGCCCGCCGTCCGGTGAGCTTGCCCGGTCGCGCGCCCTCTCCCACAGGAACTCCCCCATGCGCAGCGAAACCCCCGCCCCCATCCTGCTGGCCGACTACACCCCGCCGGCCTACCTGATCGATACCGTGCACCTGGACGTGGACCTCCGCGCCGACGGCACGGTGGTCACCGCCACCCTGGCCTGCGTGCGCAACGCCGGAACCGCCGCCGCAGCAACGAACCCGCCCCTGGTCCTCGACGGCGAGGAACTGGAAACCCTGGAGGTGGCCGTCGACGGCCAGGTCCTGCCGGCCAGCGCCTACCGGATTGACGCCGAGACCCTCACCATCGCCACCGTGCCGGCGCGCTTCACCCTGCGCACCAAGGTGCGCATCCAGCCCGACGCAAACACCCAGCTGTCCGGCTTCTACCGCTCCAAGGACGGCTACTTCACCCAGTGCGAGGCCCAGGGCTTCCGCCGCATCACCTGGTTTGCCGACCGGCCCGACGTGATGGCCCGCTTCACTGTCACCCTGCATGCCGACAAGGCCGCCTACCCGGTGCTGCTCGCCAACGGCAACCCGGTGGGCCAGGGCGACGAGGCGGACGGTCGCCACTACGCCACCTGGGAAGACCCGTTCAAGAAGCCCTGCTACCTGTTCGCCATGGTCGCCGCCAAGCTCGACGTGCTGCGCGACACCTTCGCCACCGCCTCCGGCCGCACCGTGCAATTGGCCATCTACGTCGAGCCGGGCAAGCTCGACCAGTGCCCCCACGCCATGGAAGCGCTGAAGAAGTCGATGGCCTGGGACGAGCGCCGCTTCGGCCTGGAATGCGACCTGGACCACTACATGATCGTCGCCGTGGGCGACTTCAACATGGGAGCCATGGAGAACAAGGGCCTCAACATCTTCAACACCAAGTACGTGCTGGCCCGCCCCGACGTGGCCACCGACGTGGATTTCGAGAACATCGACCGGGTGGTGGCCCACGAGTACTTCCACAACTGGACCGGCAACCGGGTCACCTGCCGCGACTGGTTCCAGCTCTCCCTGAAAGAGGGCCTCACCGTCTTCCGCGACCAGGAGTTCGGCGCCGACACTCACAACCGGGACGTGGCCCGCATCCGCGAAGTGCGCGGCCTGCGCGCCGCCCAGTTCCCCGAGGACGCCGGCCCCATGGCCCACCCGGTGCGCCCGGCCTCCTACATCGAGATCAACAACTTCTACACCGCCACCGTCTATGAAAAGGGCGCCGAGGTGGTGCGCATGATCCAGACCCTGATCGGCCGCGAGGCTTTCCGCGCCGGCATGGACGAGTACTTCCGCCGCCACGACGGCCAGGCGGTGACCTGCGACGACTTCGTCGCCGCCATGAGCGCCGCCTCCGGCTTCGACTTCACCCAGTTCATGCGCTGGTATCGGGAACCGGGCACCCCACGGGTCACCGCCGCCTCCGCCTACGACGCCCAGGCCCGCCGCTACACCCTGACCTTCACCCAGGCCAACCCCAAGGCCAGCGACAACGCGCCCTACCTGATCCCGATCCGGGTCGCCCTGTTCGACGCCCAAGGCCAGGAGTTGGAAGGCCACAGCCGCACCCTGCTGCTCACCGAGACCACCCAGACCTTCGCCTTCGATAACGTGGCCAGCGCCCCGGTGCCCTCGCTGCTGCGCGACTTCTCCGCCCCGGTGCTGCTCGACTACCCCTACACCCCGGCCGAGCTGACCCTGCTGCTGGCGGCCGAGTCCGATCCCTTCAATGCCTGGGAAGCCGGCCAGCGCCTGGCCACCGGCCTGATCCTGGAGGCCACCGCCGCCATCGCCGCCGGCCGCGCCCCGGTCTGGCCGGAAAGCTTCACCGCCGCCGCCCGGACGCTGTTGACCGGTTATGAAGCCCGAGGCGCCGCCTTTGTCGCCGAAGCCCTCACCCTGCCCGGCGAAGCCACCCTGGCCGAGTTGCTCGACGAGGTGAACCCGGACGCCCTGCACGCCGCCCGCAACGGCCTGCGTCGCCACCTGGCCGAGGCCCTGCACGCCGAGTTCGCCGCCGCCTATGCCGCCCTGGCGCCCACCGGCCCCTACGCGCCGAGCGCCGACCAGGCCGGCCGCCGGGCGCTACGCAACGTCTGCCTGGGCTACCTGCTCGAACGCGACGCCCCGGCCGAGCGCCAGCGCGCCCAGGACCAGTACGCCGGCGCCGACAACATGACCGACCAGTTCGCCGCCCTGGCGGCCCTGGCCAATGCCAACGCCGCCGCCCGCCCGGCCCGCGAGGCGGCCCTGGCCGACTTCTACCAGCGCTGGCAGGGCGAGGCCCTGGTCGTCGACAAGTGGCTGGCGGTGCAGGCCGGCAGCCGCCTGCCCGACACCCTAGCGACCGTGCAGCGCCTGACCGCCCATCCGGCCTTCGACCTCTCCAATCCCAACAAGGTGTACGCCCTGCTGCGCACCTTCGGCGCCAACCTGGTGCGCTTCCACGCCGCCGACGGCAGCGGCTACGCCTTCTTCGCCGAGCAGATCAAGGCCCTGGACGCGCGCAATCCCCAGGTGGCCTCGCGCCTGGCCCGCTGCTTCGACCGCTGGAAGAAGTTCGACGCCGGCCGCCAGGCCCATGCCCGGGCCGCCCTGGAAAGCCTGCGCGACCACCCGGGCCTGTCCCGCGACGTGGGCGAGATCGTCATGCGCGCCTTGGGCTGAATCCAGGGGTTTTCGGGGCCTTTGCGCGGGGCCGTTTCGCCCGACAAACGTCGCCTGAAAAACCGGCCCATCGCTGAACACAAGGCGGGGCGCGGATCTTCACGGTATACCAGTGGAGATCCGCGCCCCGCCTTGTTTCTAGAGGTGTCTACCTGGAGATGCCCGACTGGCGCGGGGTTTGGCGGGGTGCCTCCGCTATGACCCCTGCCGGCGCGGGGGCAGTGCCCGGCTCGCCAGCGCGGCGCAGGCGCCGCCGCACAGGTAGCCCGCCACCACGTCGGCGGGAAAGTGGGCGCCGACGCTGATGCGTGAGAGGCCCACCCACAGGGCGCCTGCGGCCAGGGCGATCCGCCAGCGGCGTGGGCAGTAGGGCCAGAACACCACCGCCACCAGCATGGCGAAGGCGGCATGGCCGCTGGGCAGGCTGTAGGGCTCGCTGGTGGGCGCCAGCACGGCGACACTGCCCGGCGGCAGGGCCTCGGCCGGGCGGGGCATGTCGAGGGCGTGCTTGGCGCCCAGGACCAGCACCAGGGCTGCCGCGCTGGCCAGCAGGAAGGCGAGCAGCAGCCGGACGGTGACCTGGGCCTCGGGCAGACGAGACGCCAGGGCGGGGTGGGGCGGCCAGCGGCGGGCGGCGCTCAGCACCGTCAGCCCGAGGGCGATCCAGCCCGCGTTCCAGGCGCTGCCGAGCTGGGTGCCGGCGAGCATCAGGGCATCCACCAGCGGCCCGCGAATGCCGTTGATGACGGTGAAGAGGGCGTGGTTGAGGCCACCCCAGTCGTAGAGGAAGTTCAGGAGCATCGGCGGTTGGGGGCGTGGCAAGGCGTTCCTGGTGGATTGGGTGGATCGCGCCGCTTGCCGGCGCGGGCGGCCCTTACAGCAGCTTGGTGCCGAGGGGCACCGGCTTGTCCGGCACGCACAGGGCCACTTCGCCGTTTTCGTTGTGAAAGCCGGTGACCAGGCATTCGGACATGAGGGGGCCGATCTGTTTCTTGGGGAAGTTCACCACCGCCACCACCTGCTTGCCGAGCAAATCCTCGGGGCGGTACAGGTGGGTGACCTGGGCGCTGGATTTCTTCAGGCCGATCTCCGGCCCGAAATCGACCTGCAGCACATAGGCCGGTTTGCGCGCTTCCTTGAAGATTTCGGCGCCGACCACGCGACCGACGCGCAGCTCGACTTTCATGAAGTCGTCCCAGGTGATCTCTGCCATTGCGTGCTCCTGTATTGCATTGTTCCGCCTGCGGCGGCAGCGGCCGCATGGTACGCGACCGGGCCGGGTGTGGTGGGCGAATCAGGCCGGGGCCGTATGGTAGGCGAGCCAGAAGGATTCCCGGCAGGCGTTCTCGAACACCTGGCGCGCCGGGTGGATCGGGCTGCCGGAATCCCCGTGGGCGAGCACCTCGTAGGTGATCCAGCACTCGGCGCAGGCCAGGTCGCTGGGAAAACTGTCCTGCTCCACGGTGCGCCGGATCACCGCCCCGTCGGCAAAGCGGTAGACGGCCACCTCCTGGCGCACCTCGATGCCCTGGTCCAGCCAGGACGTGCGCTCAACGCTTTCGTCCGCCAGCGTATGCGGGCTGGGCTGGCGGTGGATGGCGCCGACGTAGGCGGCCAGGGAGACCAGCCGGGTGGCGCCGCTCATGCCGGGGCGCCTCCGGCCGCGAGGACCAGCACCAGGGCGATGGCGCCGGGCAGGGCCTGCACCACGAGGATTTTCCGGTTGGCCGTCGCCGCGCCGAAGATCCCGGCGACGACGACGCAGCCGAGGAAGAAGACCCGGATCGAAGTGCCCTCCGACCCGAGCAGGGCACCCCAGAGCAGGCCGGCCGCCAGGAAGCCGTTGTACAGCCCCTGGTTGGCGGCCAGAACCTTCGACGCAGCGGAAAATTCCGGGGTCAGGCCGAAGGCCTTGCGTCCCGTGGGCGTGTCCCACAGGAACATTTCCAGGACCAGGATGTAGAGGTGCAGCAGGGCCATTGCGGCGGTGGCGAGGGTGGCCAGGGTGGCGAGGATCTGCATGGTCATGCACTCCGCGGGCGCCGCCGGGGGGCGGCCGGATGGCTGGATAGGCTGAATCGGGGCGGTCGCGTTGCGACGGGGCGTCCGGACAAGGGAACCCGGTGCCCGGGTCAGAGGACGCCCAGGATGGCCAGGCACTCCCGGCCCAGGGCGATACGGGCCGGCAGGGCAGTCTTGTCGGGCATGTCGATGTTGAGGGCGAAGGCATAGACCCGGCCCGCCTTTTCCACCCAGCCCACCCACCAGCCCAGGTCGGGCCGGCTGTTGTCGCTCCAGCCGGTCTTGCCGTGCAGGGACCAGCCCGGGCCGCTTTCCAGCCGGGTGATTTCGCGCACGTCGGCCTGGGCTTTCGGGGAAACCGGCAGTTCGCCCCGGGCCAGCCGGGCCAGGAAGTGGGCCTGTTCCACGGCGCTGATCGTCAGGGTGCCGTCGACCCAGAAGCGGTCCAGCGCGGTGCCGACCTCCCCGTTGCCGTAGCCCAGGGCCTTCACGCCGGCCTGCATGGGGGCGAGGCCAATGCGCCGGGCCAGTTCCTGGTACACCGGAAAGTTGGACACCTGGATCGCCTCGCGCAGCCCCATGTCCTTTTCCCAGGCCTTGTTCCACTGGGGGCGGCCGCCGTAGGGCAGCACCTGGTCCACGCTGCTCACCGTCCCCGTGTCCAGGCCGATCAGACTGTTGGCAATTTTGAAGGTGGAGGCGGGGATGAAGCGGGTTTCGGCCCGGGCCCGGTCGTGGCCGACCAGCCGGTCGGCGGCCACGTCGTAGAGCACGAAGGTGCCGCGCAGGCCGGCCTTGGCAAAGGCCGCGGCGAGGCGTCCGTCGTCGTGCCAGACGCTGGCCAGGGCGGGGAGGGGCAGGCAGAGTAGGGCGAGAAATCGTTTCATGGTATCGGTGGGGCGGGAGGACCGGGCCTGGTCGCCGGGCGCGTTAGTACGACCAGTAGCCGCCCGGCCAGGGCCAGGGTGAAGAATAGGGCCAGTCCCCACTTGAGCAGGGAGCAGGTGCCCGAGAGCGGCACCAGCAGGCCGCCGGTGCCGTGGGCGTGGGCCAGCAGCCAGGCGTGGATGCCATTTTCGGCCAGGTCGCACAGGCCGGCGACCGGCAAGGCCAGCAGGACGCCATGGTAGAGGCGGCCGGCGGAGCGCGGGAAGAGCCGGGTGCGCGAGACGGCCAGGTAGCCGAAGGCGCCGTAGAGGAACGGGTGGAGGTTGTCGAAGGTGAAATGGGCTCGGTACACCGCCACCCCGGTCGGGCCCCAGGCATCGACGACCCGCCAGAACGCCTCGGGGGTGAACGCCAGCTGCAGGGCGAAGATGCTCGGATCGAGGGGCGCCAGGAGGCGGGCCAGGTTGGCCTGGGAGAGGGCGAAGGCCAGGGTGGCGAGGGCTACCAGGGCACGGCTGGCGCGGGGCACCGCGGTACCGGCCGGGCCCGTGGCTGGTGTTTCGTCCGGCGGTGCGCTGTCGGCCGCCGGGGCGTTCAGCGGCACGCCGGCACCCAGTCGCTGCGTTCCAGCTCCACCGTCTGCTTGGCGTTTTCCGTGGCGATGGTGCGCAGCCGGACCAGTTTGCCGGCGCTGCCTTGCTCTTCGCTTGGGGCGTACCGGGCGGCGTACTGCAGTACCAGCAGTCCCCCGCAGGCCGGCGTGTGGAAGCTCTTGTGGATGTTCGATTCGTAGCTGGGGTGGGTGCCGTCCGGCTCGAAAATGAAGCGGGCGTAGCCGTTGCCCTTGGCCGTGTAGAGGGCGTAGTGGGGCTTGGGGGTGTTGGCGTCGAGGGAGGCCTTGACCGCTTTTGCCCAGGTGGCCGGATCGCTGACCAGATCCTTGGCGTAGTTGAGGGTGACCAGGGTGGTCCAGTTATCCACCGTTTCGCCCGCGCTGGTGTATTCGTACAGGGCGCGGCCATTCGGCGCGACGTCCTGGTAGGCCAGCGTGTAGGTACGGCCGAACTGGGTGATCTGCTCGGGGGGAATGAAGCCCTGGGCGAGCGCCGCCATCGGGGCGAGGGCGGCCGCCAGCAGCAGGGCGGTGCGCAGCGGCAGGTCGGGATGGCGCAACGGTGGTCCTCCGGGAAGCGTTAACCTGAACCCCGCCACTGTAGGGAGCCGGGTGGGGGGCGGGCGGGCATGGCGTCCCGCGCAGCGCCCAGCATAATCCAGGCGCAACGCCCGTGCTGGCCGGCGGGGTCAGCCCGCCGTTTTCGGCACCCGCCACAAATACCAGGCGGCGATGGTGCGGTAGGGGCGCAGGGGCTCGCCGGCGGCGGCCAGTTCGCGGCGGCCCGGGGCGCGAGGCAGGCTCTTGAGGCGGCGATAGCCGTCGCGCACGCCGAAGTCGTCCACGGGAAAGATGTCGAGGCGGTCCAGGGTGTAGATCAGGAACATCTCCACGGTCCAGCGGCCGATGCCGGGCAGGGGGGTGAGGCGGGCGATCAGTTCGTCGTCACTGAGGCCCTCGGCCTCGGCACGACTCGGCACCAGGCCGCTGGCGGCCCCGGCGGCGAGGGCCAGGAGGGTTTCCGCCTTGCGCGTGGAAAAACCGCAGGCGCGCAGCGTGGCGGCGTCGGTGGCGAGGATTTGCGCCGGGCTGGGGAAGGCTGTGTCCGGGTAGCGGGCGAGGAACTTGGCGACGATGGCATCCCCCGCCCGGACGTGGAGTTGCTGGTAGGCCACGGCGCGGATCAGGGCCTCGTAGGGTTCCCGGGCTGGCTTGGGCTGGTGGGTGCACGGCCCCACGGCGGCGACCAGGCGGGCCCAGTCGGCGTCGATGCCGGCCAGATGGTCGCTGGCCTGCTGGTAGGGATGGGGCGCGGAAGCGGGGGGCATGGTCGTGGTCGGCAGGGAAAGGGGGCGGTCGTCGACCTTAGCAGGGGAGCGTTCCGGCGGCGCTCCGTTTGTTGCGCCGGAATTCGGCGCGGCGGCCCGTTTTTGCTGCCTGCCATCGGATGCGACGGGAATGGCGGACGTCGCGGAACCGGCAGCGGCTGTGAACGCGGAGGCTGCGCCACCCCGGACGTCGTGGTACCGGGCCGACGGCCACGGCGCGGGGCCCGGTGCGCCACCGAGGCCCGGCCTCCAGGCACAATCCCGGCCTGGAACGGGCCTGCCCGCATGGCCAATGCGAATTTAGGCGCAAGCAGCGGAGTGTGGCCCCGGTGTAGGCGGACTACAGTGAGCGTCATCCACGATGAGCGAAGGAAGCAGCATGAAACCGGCAGCCAAGCGCGCCGACGGGGCGACCGGCCCCGGGGGCGCTACAGGGGAACGCAGGAGTGAATGGAGGACCGAGCGGGCCCTGGCCACCACCCGGGACCCGCGCTGGACCGCCGTGGTGGCCCGCGACGCCCGGGCCGACGGCACCTTCTACTATTCGGTGGCCACCACCGGGGTCTATTGCCGTCCCTCCTGCGGTGCCCGCCAGGCCCGGCCCGAGAACGTGGCCTTCCACGCCAGCCGGGAGGCGGCCGAGCAGGCCGGCTTTCGCCCTTGCAAGCGCTGCCGGCCCGACCAGCCGTCCCGGCGCGAGCAGCACGCGGCCCTGGTGGCCCAGGCCTGCCAGTGGCTCGACCAGGCCGATAGCGGCGCAGCGCCGCCCACCCTGGCCGAGCTGGCCGCCCGGGCGGGGCTGAGCCCCTACCATTTCCACCGCGTGTTCACCGCCATCGCCGGCCTGACGCCGCGCCAGTACGCCGCTGCCGGACGCGAAGCGCGGCTGCGCGCCGCACTCGCCCGGGGTGCTCCGGTCACCGCGGCGATCTTCGCCGCCGGCTACAACGCCAGCAGCCGTTTCTACGAAAAATCCCAGGAGGTGCTGGGCATGACGCCGAGCCGTTACCGGGCCGGCGGCGCGGCCACGGCCATCCGCTTCGCCATCGGCCAGTGTTCCCTCGGCGCCATCCTGGTGGCCCAGAGCGAGCGCGGCATCTGCGCCATTTTGCTCGGCGACGACCCCGACGCCCTGGCCCGGGACCTGCAGGAACGCTTCCCCCGCGCCACCCTGATCGGCGGCGATGCCGCCTTCGAGCAGCTGGTGGCCCGGGTGGTCGGCTTCGTCGAGGCGCCCGGCCTGGGCCTGGAGCTGCCCCTGGACGTGCGCGGCACCGCCTTCCAGCAGCGCGTCTGGCAGGCCCTGCGCGCCATTCCGCCCGGGCAGACGGCCACCTACAGCGAGATCGCCGAACGCATCGGCGCCCCCGCTGCGGTGCGCGCCGTGGCCCAGGCCTGCGCCGCCAACGCCCTGGCCGTGGCCATTCCTTGCCATCGGGTGGTGCGCAGCGACGGTGGCCTGGCCGGCTATCGCTGGGGCGTGGAGCGCAAGCGCGCCCTGCTCGACAAGGAGTCGCAGTAATCACCGGCCCGTGCCCGGATGCAGCGCACCGCCTGCTTGAAACACCAATAGGGACGGGCATCTTCACGGTGCCTGCCCGAAGAGGCCCGTCCCGCCTTGCGTTCCGCGGCATGCCTGCGGAGAGTCAATAAGGGCGCGGAGTTTCAAGGGGCGGTGCCAGTCGGTGGGCGTTGCGCGACGCGGTGGCACGGCGCCACTCCTCCTGCGCCGCGACCCGCCAAAGCCCGCTCCCGGCAGTCAGCCTGCGGTGCCTGGCGCCCTCGCTTTCCTCGCCCCGGGCGGGGCGCTACCCTGCGTTTTCTTCCGTGGAATTTGGTTTGCCATGACCCTGGACCTGTTTGGCCCGCCCGCGGCCGGCATCGACACCACACCGCCCTGGCGCGAGGACATCGCCGTGGGCGCCGTGCTGCTGCGCCGTTACGCCCTGGACGGCATGGCGGACCTGCTCACCGCGCTGGCGGCGGTGACCGCCGCAGCCCCCTTCCGCCATCTGGCTACCCCGGGGGGCTACGACATGTCGGTGGCCATGACCAACTGCGGCGCCCTGGGCTGGGTCACCGACCGCCACGGCTACCGCTACGCGCCCCGGGACCCGGCCAGCGGCCTGCCTTGGCCGGCCATGCCGCCAGCCTTCGCCCGTCTCGCCCGGGAGGCCGCGGCGGCTGCCGGCTTTGCCGGTTTCGAGCCGGACGCCTGCCTGATCAACCGCTACGCCCCGGGGGCACGCATGGGCCTGCACCAGGACAAGAACGAGCGGGACATGGGCCAGCCCATCGTCACCGTCTCCCTGGGGTTGCCCGCCACCTTCCTGTTCGGCGGCCCCCGCCGGGAGGACCGGGCGCAGCGGCTGCCCGTCACCCACGGCGACGTGGTGGCCTGGGGCGGCCCGGCCCGGCTGTATTTCCATGGCGTGCTGCCGGTCAAGGACGGCCACCACCCGCAGCTTGGCCCCCAACGCATCAGCTTGACCTTCCGCAAAGCGGGCTAAGGGCGCACCAGGGAACCGGTACAAACGGGGGCTGCCCGGAAAGCCACTAGGGCGCAGGGTTTCCGATGAGTCGGCGGCGCGGGGCCGCACGTGACCCCGCTGGGTGTGCTGCGGTGGCTGAGTAGGCTGCGAGATCTGCGAGATCCAACCCCCAGGCCAGGACCTGGCTACGGTGCTGGGTGGGATGGTGGTGATGGACGTGGCCGCGTGGGGTTCAGGTGCCGTAGGACGTCAGGACTACGTCGGCGGCGGCGGTGCGTAGGGGAATCAGGGCCTGGTAGGCCGGGGAGGCGTGCCAGGCGGCGAGGGCGGCCGGATCGGGGAAACGGATCACCACCACGTCGCCATGAGGCTGCTGCCCGGCCAGGTCCGTCAGCCGCTCGCCGCGGAACACCAACTCACCGCCCCACGGTGCCAGGGTGTTGGGTACCTGGCGGCGGTAGTCGGCCCAGCGTGCCGGGTCCTTGACGGTGATATGGCCGATCACGTAGGCGTAACTCACGGGGGCTCCTGAGCGGGGGAAGGCGCGCTTAGCGCCCGGAAAAGCGCGGCTTTTCCTTGGCGAAGAAGGCGCGCAGGCCTTCCTTGTAGTCGTCGGTGGCGAGGAAGGCGAAGGAGTCGGCTTTTTCGGTGGCGCTGAGCGGGGTGTCGTGGAGCAGACGGCGCACCCACTGCTTGTGCCAGCGCGCCACCAAGGGGGCGCCGGCGGCGATGCGGGCGACGGTGGCGTCCACTTCGGCACGCCATTGCGCATCCTCCACCACCCGGGTGAGCAGGCCCTTGGCGTAGGCCTCGTCGGCGCCGAGCACCCGGCCTTCGAGCAGGATCTCCAGCACCACCGCCGGGCCGGCCAGTTGCACCAGGCCGGCCATTTCGCCGGGGTACATGGAAAAACCGAGGCGGTTGATCGGGGCGCCGAAGCGCGACGAGGCGCTGGCGATGCGCAGGTCGCAGGCGGCGGCGATCTCCAGCCCGCCACCGATGCACGGGCCGTTGATGGCGGCCACGGTGGGCAGCGGGCAATTGGCGATGGCGTTGAGCGCCGGGGCGACCCGCTCGTCGTGATAGTGCAGGGCCTGGTCCAGGGTGGCGCGCAGGGTGAGGAATTCTTCCAGGTCGCCGCCGGCGGCGAAGGCCGGGGTGGCGCCGTCGGCCTCGCCGGTGATGACCACCACCCGCAGTTCGCTGCCGGCGGCGTCGGCCTCGGCGGCAACGGCCTCCAGGGCGGCCTTCAGCTCGCCCCACATGGCGTAATCGACGGCGTTGAGCTTGCCCGGGTTGGACAGAGCTACGGTAGCGACCGCCCCGTGGTGGCGGGTGAGAATGCTGCCGCCCATGGTCAGGCGGCCCGGGTGTCGGCGGGCAGATTCTTGGTGACGGCTTCGCGCCCGGCCAGCAGATGGTCGCGCATCAGGCTCTCGGCCCGGGCGGGGTCGCCCTTGAGCACGGCGGCGAGGATGGCGCGGTGCTCTTCCAGGGATTGCTGCAGGCGGCCCTCGGCGGAGAGGGAATGGAGCCGGGTGAGCTTGAGCACCTTGCGCAGGTCCTGGATCACCTGGAGCAGCCAGCGGTTGCCGGTGATGGCCTGGAGGGTGCGGTGGAATTCCTGGTTGGCTTCGAAGAAGCGCGGGATGTCGCCATCCCGGGCGGCCTGTTCGAGATCGTCGTGGAGGGCTTGCAGGCGGGCCCGGTCGGCGTCGGTGGCGCGCTCGGTGGCCTCGAAGGCGCTGCGCCCTTCGAGCAAGGCCATCAGCGGGAAGATGTCGCTGATGTCCTTGGGCGACAGCTCGGTGACGTAGCAGCCGCGGCGTGGCTTGAGGTTCACCAGCCCTTCGGAGGCGAGCACCTTGAGGGCCTCGCGTAGCGGGGTGCGGGAAATGCCGTACTGTTCGGCGATGGCCTGTTCGTCGATCCACGCCCCGGGCTTCAACTCGTGGGCGAAAATGCGCTGGCGAAGCCGCTCTGCCACCTCTTCATAGAGGGCGGGCTGGGCGATGCGATGGCCGGTCATGTTCCGTTTCTTCTCCCTGGGCGTGGGCGGGTGGCGCTCACTGCCGCCGGTGGTTGCATTCATAATTATGGATAACGTATTATCGAAGGTTTCCAATGTCAAGCTGCGCCGTTTTGTGCGAGGAGCATAATCAGCCCCTTCGCCCGATACGCGCCCGCTTGGGACATGGTGTCCGGCCGAGAGCCGGAGCCGGTCCCGCGGAGCGAGCCAGCTGGACCAGAACGACGAGTCGCCCTGATGCCGGGGCCGAACACGAGGTGATGCCATGACCGAACCGACCCAACTCAATTCCGACCAGCTGGATCAGTGGGAGAAAGCTGCTGCCAAGCAGGCCCCCAATGGCGATGTGGCCAACCTGAATTGGGTGACCCCGGAGGGGCTGACGGTCAAGCCCCTGTATACGGCCAAGGACGTTGCGGGGCTGGAGTATACCGATACCCTGCCGGGCTTCGCGCCCTACCTGCGCGGCCCCCAGCCGACCATGTACGCGGTCAAGCCGTGGACCATCCGCCAGTATGCCGGGTTCTCCACCGCCGAGGAATCCAACGCCTTCTACCGCAAGGCGCTGGCGGCCGGCGGCCAGGGCGTTTCCGTGGCCTTCGACCTGGCCACCCACCGCGGCTACGACTCGGACAATCCCCGGGTGCTGGGCGACGTGGGCAAGGCCGGCGTGGCGATCGATTCGGTCGAGGACATGAAGATCCTCTTCGACGGCATCCCCCTCGACAAGATTTCCGTGTCGATGACCATGAACGGCGCCGTGCTGCCGATCCTGGCCGGCTACATCGTGGCGGCGGAAGAGCAGGGCGTGCCGCAGGAGAAGCTGTCGGGCACCATCCAGAACGACATTCTCAAAGAATTCATGGTGCGGAACACCTACATCTATCCGCCCAAGCCGTCGATGAAGATCATCTCCGACATCTTCGGCTACACCGCCCAGCACATGCCCAAGTTCAACTCGATCTCGATCTCGGGTTATCACATCCAGGAAGCGGGGGCGAACCAAGCGATCGAGCTGGCGTTCACCCTGGCCGACGGCATGGAATACGTGCGTACCGGCATCGCCTCGGGCCTCGACGTGGACGCCTTCGCCGGCCGCCTGTCGTTCTTCTGGGCAGTGGGCATGAACTTCTACCTGGAAATCGCCAAGATGCGCGCCGCCCGACTGCTGTGGCACCGCATCATGAGCCAGTTCAACCCGAAGAACCCCAAGTCGCTGATGCTGCGCACCCACAGCCAGACTTCCGGCTGGTCGCTGACCGAGCAGGACCCGTACAACAACGTGGTGCGCACCACCATCGAGGCCATGGCGGCCGTGTTCGGCGGCACCCAGTCGCTGCACACCAACGCCCTCGACGAAGCCATCGCCCTGCCCACCGAGTTCTCGGCGCGCATCGCCCGCAACACCCAGCTGATCATCCAGGAAGAGACCCACATCTGTAACGTGGTAGACCCCTGGGCCGGTTCCTACATGATGGAAAAGCTGACCCAGGACATGGCCGACAAGGCCTGGAGCATCATCCAGGAGATCGAGGCCATGGGCGGCATGACCAAGGCCGTGGAATCCGGCTGGGCCAAGATGCAGGTGGAGACCTGCGCCGCCGACAAGCAGGCGCGCATCGACTCGGGCAAGGACGTCATCGTCGGGGTCAACAAGTACAAGCTGGCCAAGGAAGACGAGATCGAGATCCTCGATATCGACAACCACGCCGTGCGCGAGGCCCAGATCGCCCGCCTCAAGAAGATCCGCGAGACCCGCGACGGTGCTGCCGTCCAGGCCGCCCTGGCGGCCCTGACCCAGTCCGCCGAGAGCGGCGAGGGCAACCTGCTCGACCTGGCCGTCAAGGCGATCCGCCTGCGCGCCACCGTGGGTGAAGTGTCCGACGCCCTGGAAAAGGTGTTCGGCCGCTTCCGCGCCAACAACCAGACCATTTCCGGTGTTTACGGAGGCGTCGTGGAAGGACAGGACAACTGGGAAGGCCTCAAGGCCGAGATTGCCAAGTTCGCCGAGGAAGAAGGCCGTCGGCCCCGCATCATGATCGCCAAGCTCGGCCAGGATGGCCACGACCGGGGCGCCAAGGTGGTGGCCACCGCCTTCGCCGACCTGGGCTTCGATATCGACATGGGCCCCCTCTTCCAGACCCCGGAAGAAGCTGCCCGCCAGGCCGTGGAAAACGACGTGCACGCCATCGGCGTGTCGTCCCTGGCCGCCGGCCACAAGACCCTGCTGCCGACCCTGGTGAATTCGCTCAAGGCCCAGGGCGCCGACGACATCATCGTCTTCGCCGGTGGCGTGATTCCGGCCCAGGACTATGACTTCCTGTACCAGGCCGGCGCCAAGGCCATCTTCGGCCCGGGCACCCGGATCGAGGATTCGGCCCGCCGCGTGCTCGAAGAAATCCGCAAGGCTCGCGGCTAACGCCCGATGACCGGGATGTCCTCATCCGCCGCCACCGAGGGCGCTCACGCGGCGTCCGGTCAGGCCGGCCTCGCCCCTGTCGACCAGGCTCTGGTGGACGGGGTGCTGGGCCGGCAGCGGCGCGCCCTGGCCAAGGCCATCACCCTGATCGAGTCGACCCGGCGCGACCACCAGCAGCGTGCCCAGCAGGTACTCGGCGCACTCATGCCGCATACCGGTCGGGCCACCCGCATCGGTATCTCCGGGGTGCCCGGCGCCGGCAAGTCCACCTTCATCGAGGCCCTCGGCACCTGGCTGATCGAGCGGGGTCACCGCCTGGCGGTGTTGGCGGTCGATCCGTCCTCGTCGGTGTCCGGTGGCTCCATCCTTGGCGACAAGACCCGCATGGAGACCCTCTGCCAGCGCGAGGAGGCCTTCATCCGCCCCAGCCCATCCGCCGGCAGTCTGGGCGGCGTCGCCGAGAAGACCCGGGAGGCCATGCTGCTGTGCGAGGCTGCCGGCTTCGACGTGATCATCGTCGAGACGGTGGGCGTCGGCCAGTCGGAGACGGCCGTGGCCGGCATGGTGGACATGTTCTGCCTGCTGCAACTGCCTAACGCCGGCGACGACCTGCAGGCGATCAAGAAGGGCATCGTCGAGATCGCCGACATGGTGGTGATCAACAAGGCCGACATCGACCCCCGGGCGGCCCAAGTGGTGCAGGCCCAATGGAAGAATGCCCTGCACTTCCTGCGCCACGCCAGCCCCCATTGGGCGCCGCCGGTGCTGACCCTGTCGGCCCTGCACAAGGAAGGCATCGCCGACTTCTGGGCCCAGGTCGAGGGCTACCGGGAGGCGCTCACCCCCACCGGTGAGTTCGAGGCCAAGCGCCGTCACCAGGCCCAGGCCTGGATGTGGAACCTGATCGATTCCGGCCTGCGCCAGTATTTCCGCCACCATCCGGCGGTGCAGGCCGACCTGCCCGGGCTGATCGCCCAGGTGGAAGCCGGACGTACCACCCCCACCGCGGCGGCCTACCGCCTGCTGGGGCATCTGCAAACCGTATCGGCCGACTGCGCCGATCCGAATCAAGCCGCAGCCGGGCTGGCGTCAGCCGATGCCAGCCCGCTGTAAGCCATGACCTCATGGCGCACTGTTAGACAGTAGATCGCGTTTCTTCCGAGGGAGATTTTTATGCACGACATCATCCGCCAGCTGGACGAAAAACGTTCCGCGGCCCGTCTGGGCGGTGGCCAGAAGCGTATCGACAGCCAGCACAACAAAGGCAAGCTGACGGCCCGCGAACGCCTCGAACTGCTGCTCGACCCGGGTTCCTTCGAAGAATGGGACATGTTCAAGGAACACCGCTGCACCGACTTCGGCATGGCGGACACCAAGAACCCGGGCGATGGCGTCGTTACCGGCTACGGCACCATCAATGGCCGTCTGGTGTTCGTGTTCTCCCAGGACTTCACCGTATTCGGCGGCTCCCTCTCCGAAACCCACGCCGAGAAGATCTGCAAGATCATGGACCACGCCATGAAGGTCGGCGCGCCGGTGATCGGCCTGAACGACTCGGGCGGTGCCCGTATTCAGGAAGGCGTGGCCTCCCTGGGCGGCTACGCCGACGTGTTCCAGCGCAACGTCATGGCCTCCGGCGTGATTCCCCAGATCTCCATGATCATGGGCCCCTGTGCCGGCGGCGCGGTGTACTCCCCGGCCATGACCGACTTCATCTTCATGGTGAAGGATTCCTCCTACATGTTCGTGACCGGTCCCGAAGTGGTGAAGACCGTGACCCACGAGGAAGTGACCGCCGAGGAGCTGGGCGGCGCCGTCACCCATACCAGCAAGTCCGGCGTGGCCGACCTGGCCTTCGACAACGACGTGGAAGCGCTCAACTACCTGCGTCGCCTGGTGAACTTCCTGCCCGCCAACAACCGGGAAAAGCCCCCGGTGCAGAAGACCAACGATCCGGTCGAGCGCCTCGATTTCTCCCTCGACACCCTGGTGCCGGAGAACGCCAACAAGCCCTACGACATGAAGGAGCTGATCATCAAGGTGGTCGATGACTGCGACTTCTTCGAGATCCAGCCCGATTACGCCAAGAACATCATCACCGGCTTCGCCCGCTTCGACGGCCACCCGGTCGGCATCGTCGCCAACCAGCCCCTGGTGCTGGCCGGCTGCCTGGACATCAAGTCCTCCATCAAGGCCGCCCGCTTCGTGCGCTTCTGCGATGCCTTCAACATCCCGGTGGTGACCCTGGTGGACGTCCCGGGCTTCATGCCTGGCACCACCCAGGAATACGGCGGCATCATCAAGCACGGCGCCAAGCTGCTCTACGCCTACGCCGAGTGCACCGTGCCGAAGGTCACCCTGATCACCCGCAAGGCCTACGGCGGCGCTTACGACGTGATGAGCTCCAAGCACCTGCGCGGCGACGTGAACTTCGCCTGGCCGTCCGCTGAAATCGCCGTGATGGGTCCCAAGGGCGCCGTGGAAATCATCTTCCGCGAAGAGAAGAACGATCCGGCCAAGCTGGCCGAGCGCGAGGCCGAATACAAGGCCAAGTTCGCCAACCCCTTCGTGGCCGGCGCCCGTGGCTTCATTGACGACGTCATCATGCCCAACGAAACGCGCAAGCGCATCTGCCGCTCCCTGGCGATGCTGCGTGACAAGAAACTCGAAAACCCGTGGCGCAAGCACGGGAACATTCCGCTCTGATCGCCGGGGAGAACCAGAAACATGTTCAAGAAAATCCTGATCGCCAACCGCGGCGAAATTGCCTGCCGCGTCATCAAGACCGCCCGCAAGATGGGCATCAAGACCGTCGCCGTGTACTCCGAGGCCGACAAGGACGCCCTGTTCGTGGAGATGGCCGACGAAGCCGTCTGCATCGGCCCGGCTGCCTCCAAGGAATCCTACCTGGTCGCCGACAAGATCATCGCCGCCTGCAAGCAGACCGGCGCTGAAGCGGTGCACCCCGGCTACGGCTTCCTCTCCGAGAACGCTGACTTCTCCCGTCGCCTGGAGGAAGAGGGCGTCAAGTTCATCGGTCCGAAGCACTACTCCATCGCCAAGATGGGGGACAAGATCGAGTCCAAGAAGCTGGCCATCGAAGCCAAGGTCAACACCATCCCGGGCTACAACGACGCCATTGCCGGTCCCGACGAAGCCGTCGAGATCGCCAAGAAGATCGGCTACCCGGTGATGATCAAGGCCTCCGCCGGCGGCGGCGGCAAGGGCCTGCGCGTGGCCTACAACGACGCCGAAGCCCATGAAGGCTTCTCCTCCTGCGTCAATGAAGCCCGCAATTCCTTCGGTGACGACCGCGTCTTCATCGAGAAGTACGTGCTGGAACCCCGCCACATCGAAATCCAGGTGCTGGGCGACTCCCACGGCAACTACGTGTACCTGAACGAGCGCGACTGCTCCATCCAGCGCCGTCACCAGAAGGTCATCGAAGAAGCCCCGAGCCCCTTCGTCGATCCCGAGATGCGCAAGGCCATGGGCGAACAGGCTGTGGCCCTGGCCCGGGCCGTGAATTACGAATCCGCCGGTACGGTGGAGTTCGTGGTTTCCGGTGCCACCAAGGAGTTCTACTTCCTGGAGATGAACACCCGTCTGCAGGTGGAGCACCCCGTCACCGAACTGATCACCGGCCTCGACCTGGTGGAGCAGATGATTCGCGTCGCCTACGGCGAGAAGCTGCCCCTGACCCAGGCCGACGTGAAGATCAACGGCTGGTCCATGGAGTGCCGCATCAACGCCGAAGACCCGTTCCGCGGCTTCCTGCCCTCCACCGGTCGCCTGGTGAAGTTCCAACCGCCGGAAGAGGTTGCCGGCCAGGTGCGCGTCGATACCGGCGTCTACGACGGCGGCGAGATCTCGATGTTCTACGACTCGATGATCGCCAAGCTGATCGTGCACGGCGCCAACCGCGAGCAGGCCATCGCCCGCATGCGCGACGCCCTGAACAGCTTTGTCATCCGCGGCATCTCCTCGAACATCCCGTTCCAGGCCGCGCTGATGCAGCACCCGCGCTTCCAGTCCGGCATCTTCGATACCGGCTTCATCGCCAAGGAGTACCCGAAGGGCTTCGACGCTTCGATGGTGCCCCATGACGATCCGGCCCTGCTGATCTCGGTGGCCGCCTTCGTGCACCGCCGCTACATCGACCGCGCCGCCAAGGTGTCCGGCCAGTTGCCGGGCCACGAGCGTCGCGTTGGCGACGAGTGGGTGGTGATCCGTAACGGCGAACGCTTCCCGGTGGTGGCCAAGCCCATCGCCGGCGGCTACGTGGTCCAGTACAACGGCGAGAAGTACGAGATTCTCTCCAACTGGCGCCTCGGTCAGTCCCTGTTCAACGGCACCTGCAACGGCGAGGAATTCACCCTGCAGGTGGAACGTCACCGCATGACCTACCAGCTGTTCCACTGGGGTACCCGTGCCGACATGATGGTGATGTCCGCCCGCGCCGCCGAACTGCTGGCGCTGATGCCGGCCAAGGCCGCGCCCGACCTCTCCAAGTTCCTGCTCTCTCCGATGCCCGGCCTGCTGCGCGAGGTTTCCGTGGCCGTGGGTCAGGAAGTGAAGGCGGGCGAGAAGCTGGCGGTGATCGAAGCCATGAAGATGGAAAACATCCTCAAGGCCGAGCAGGACTGCAAGGTGAAGAAGATCTCCGCTTCCGCCGGCGCCAGCCTGTCGGTGGACGAGATCATCATCGAGTTCGAGTGATCTGCTGGATCGGCGCCCGTTGCAATAGGGTGCCGCGGCAATGAAAAAGGGACCCTCCGGGGTCCCTTTTTCATTGCCCGCTGGTTAGCTGGTTATTGCGGACCTAGCTGCGCTCGCCGACAAAGGCGGCCAGGGCGGCGGCAAGGGGCGGCAGGGGTGTGGGCCAGCAGTCGTCGGCAACCTCATCGAGTTGCCCCGACATGCCGTCCAGGGCCGATTCGAGGCGGGCGCGCACCGTAGCCGACTCCAGGTCCGGAGCACCAAAGTCCACCGCGCGGGAAAGCAGGCGGGCGATTTCCGCCAGGGCGCTCAGGCCGTGGTTGGCCGTATCCTCGGCCAGCTCTGCGGCCCCCAGGGCGAGGGCGTGCCGGTCTGGAGGGTAGCGGTGCAGGGCTTCCCGCAGCTCGGCCAGGCGCTCGGCCGCCTCGGCCGCGAATTCGGCGGCAATGGCCAGGGAACCGAACGGTCGGTCGCGTCGTTCCGGATCGGGGCTGGGTGCCACCCGCCGGGCTGGGGTCCGGGTAATCGCCTCCAGACGCCGCGCCAGGTGGGCGACCCGGTCGGCAAAGCCGGGCCGGGCCGGGGCATCGTCTTCGGCGAAGGCTTCCAGGGTGGCGGACAGGGTGGCGCGTACCTCCGCGGCCGGTTCGAGGACGCCGTCCTGGCGATCTAGGGCATCGGCCAGGGCCACTGCCAGGGCCAGGGTATCGGGTTGTTCGCTCGCCAGCCGGGTCGCGGCGGCGCACAGGGCCACTCCGCCTTGGCGCAAGCCGTTCCAGTCGGGCTGGATGCCACCATTCCAGGCCTGCTGCAATGTGCTGCCGGCCGCGTTCCAGGCCGCCAGGCTGAGCGGATCCAGGGTACGCCCGAGCAGACCGGCCAGGGCGGCCAGCTGGGGGGGCAAGGGGGGCGCGGCGGTGGTGTCGGTGGAGGCCTGGGCGGCGCGCAGAACGGTCAGTTCCCGTTCCAGCTCCGGGTCCAGGTCGTTGCCCCGCAGGCTGCGGCGCATTTGTCGCTCGAGCCGGGTGCTCCACAGCCGTTGCGCTTCGTCGGGGGGCTGCTTTGCGCTGGCCAGTTCGTCGTAGAACGCGGCGCTCTCGGCCCAGAAGCCAGCTTCCGGGCGGGGGCGCTGACGGGCGAAGCCGCGCACGGCATCGGCGAGGGCAGGTGCAGCGGTGCTGCCGCCCTGGCGCAGGAAGCCGAGCAGGGCGGTTTGGAACGCATGCAGGGGGGAGGGCGTGGTCACGGACGAAGGACGGGGCGCGGCGCACACGCGGCGGCGCCCGGAAAATCTGCGGAAAGGCGAAATTTATAATAACTGGCCGGGGAAAGCTGTAGATACAATGGATTCACCTTGCATTACGAGCGCTTCCCTTGCCTGCGTCGCCGCCCCTCCGCCGCTTCTTGTTGTCCATTACCCTGCTGCTTGCTGCCGTGGTGATGCTGGCGGCCGGACAGGTCAGGGCGGCGGTTCCCGTGCTGTCCCTGGCGCCGGATGCCCAGGGTCAATCCCTGACGCCGTTCCTCGAAGTGCTTGAGGATCCGTCCGCCGCCCTGACCATCGCGCAGGTCCAGGAAGCGGCCCAGGCCGGGCGTTTTCGCCCAGTAGCAGGCCAGGGCCAGGACATCAATTTCGGCTATTCCGCCAGTGCCTACTGGCTGCGGGCCACAGTGCGCGCCGGGGAAGGCATGGCCGGCGAGTGGTTGCTGGAGGTGGGCTATGCCTCCCTCGATCACGTCACCCTGTTCGTTCCAGGCCGCCAGGGCGTCGCTAGCTGGAGCAGCGGCGACCTGATGCCGTTCGCCGCCCGCTACTACCCCCACCGGAATTTCGTCTTCCCCCTGGCGCTGACGGCGGGGGAGCCGCAGATCCTCTATGTGCGCATCCAGTCGGCGGGCTCCCTGACGGCGCCGTTGACCCTGTGGGCGCCCCGGGCCTTCCAGGTGCATAACCAGGAACTCTATGCCGCCTTGTCGCTTTACTACGGCATGCTGCTGGCCCTGGGGTTGTACAACCTGCTGCTCTACTTTTCCCTGCGTGAGCGCATCTACCTGGTCTATGTCGCCTTCGTTGCCGCCATGGCGGTGGGGCAGTTGTCCCTGAACGGTCTGGGCAACCAGTTCCTGTGGCCCGACCTGCCGGCTTGGGGCAACATCGCACTGCCGAGCGGGTTCGCTGCCACCGGCCTGTTCGGGGCCTTGTTCACCCGGCTGTTCCTGAGGACCCGAGGACGCTATCCGCGTATCGACCGCGTGCTGTTGGTCCTGGCCTGGAGTTTTGCCGCGGCGGCCCTGGCCCCCTTGTTTCTTCCCTATCGGCCGGCCGCAGTGTTTACCTCCCTGGTCGGGGTGGCCTTCTCGGCGGTAGCCGTGGCGGTGGCGGTCTACTGCCTGCGCAGCGGCAACGCAGGAGCCCGCTGGTTCCTGCTGGCCTGGACTCTATTGCTGGTGGGGGTCGGCGCCCTGGGCTTGCGCAACCTGGGCTGGTTGCCGACCAACCTGTTTACCTCCAATGCCATGCAGATCGGGTCGGCCCTGGAGATGCTGTTGTTCTCCTTCGCCCTGGCCGACCGTATCCAGCTGGCGCGCCAGGAACGCGTACAGGCTCAGGCCGAGGCGTTGCAGGCCAAGCACGACATGGTCGAGGCCCTGGAAAAGTCGGAGCGGGAACTGGAGCGCCGGGTGGTGGAACGGACCCAGGATCTGGCCGATGCCAACGCCCGCCTTCAGGAAAATGAGCGCTTACTGCAACGCATGGCGCACCAGGATCCGCTCACCGGGGTGGCCAACCGCCTGCTCCTCGATGCCCGCCTGGGCCAGGCGGTGAGCCAGGCCCGGCGCAACGGCAAGCAATTCGCCGTGCTGCTGATCGATCTGGATCGCTTCAAGCCGGTCAACGACCAGTACGGCCATGCGGTCGGCGATGCCCTGCTCTCCGCCGTGGCGACGCGGCTCACTGCCCTGGTGCGGGGCAGCGACACCGTGGCCCGCCTGGGGGGAGATGAATTCATCCTGCTGCTGGAAGATGTGCATTACCGGGAGGACGTGGAGCGCCTGGCCTCCGGGGTGGTGGCCAGCCTGTCGGCGCCCTTCGAGGTGGAGGGGCTGCGTCTCTTGGTCGGCGCCAGCGTCGGTATCGCCATCTACCCGGAACACGGCGAGGATGCCCAGACCCTCATCCAGCGTGCCGACCAGGCCATGTACGCGGCCAAGAACGGCGGGCGCAGCGGTTATCGCGTCGCCGAGGGGTGATCCTTGCACCGCGGGGCTGCGGGCTGTGCCGCCCCGCAGTGTTTGTCCCTTAGGCCGCCAGTTTGGCGAAGGCGGCAACCACTTCCTGCGGCGCCTGCACCAGTTCGATCAGCACGCCTTCGCCGCCGATCGGGGCTTCCTCGTTGCCCTTGGGGTGCAGAAAGCAGATGTCGAAGCCGGCCGCGCCCTTGCGGATGCCGCCCGGGGCGAAGCGCACGCCGTTGGCGGTGAGCCACTCCACGGCCTTGGGCAGGTCGTCGATCCACAGGCCCACGTGGTTGAGCGGAGTGGCGTGCACCGCCGGCTTCTTTTCCGGGTTCAGGGGCTGCATCAGGTCCACTTCCACCTTGAAGGGGCCCTTGCCCATGGCGCAGATGTCCTCGTCCACGTTCTCGCGCTCGGACACGAAATTGCCGGTGACTTCCAGGCCGAGCATGTCCACCCACAGGGTCTTCAGCTTGTCCTTGGACGGGCCGCCGATGGCGATCTGCTGGATACCGAGCACCTTGAACGGACGCTGGCTCATGGGGTTTCTCCTTGGATGCGTTAAAAATTCATAATTATACGCAGGGCGGCGCCCCGTCGCAGGGGGCGGTGCCGCTCAGTCCCGGGCAGCGCGGCGTACCTTGGCCACCGCGGCGATGGTGCCGTCGCGCAGCAGGGCTTCCACGTTCTCTTCGATGCTGTCCGGCTGGTAGAGGTAATTGACCATCATCCCGTAGGACTGGCCATAGCCCTTGGCCGAGGTGTCGGCGAGCAGGTTGAGGCGCTCGATGCGGGCGCCATTGCCCAGATGGAAGCGGGCCACCGGGTCCCGCGGCTTGCCCTTGTGGGTGGCGGTGACCAGGTAGCGGGCGGCCAGCCGCTCCAGACCGCCGCGCAGGGCACCGGCCAGGCGTGGGTCGGCTTCCGGTCCGCTCCAGGCCGGGGTGGCGAGCAGGCTGCGGATGGCGTGCAGGGTGGGGGCGATGCCGGCCAGTTTGGCGATGCGTTGCCGGTCGGCCTCGGGAAAGGCCCGGGCCCATTCCCCCGGGGCCCCATCGTTTTCCAGGTCGGCCTGGGCTTCGGCCCAGGCGCGCAGGCCGGGCAGGGGCGACAAGGTGGCAAAGGTGTCGAGGCGCGGGTAGTCGCGCTTCAGGTCGTCGATCACCCGCTTCAGCAGGAAGTTGCCGAAGGACACGCCGCGCAGGCCGGTCTGGGTGTTGGAGATCGAATAGAAGATGGCGGTGTCGGCGCGCTTCGGGTCGAACACCGGGGCGTGCACGTCGAGCAGGTCCTGGACGTTGCCGGCCAGGTGGTCGCACAGGGCCACCTCGACGAAGATCAGCGGCTCGTCGGGCATGCGCGGGTGGAAGAAGGCGTAGCAGCGCCGGTCGGAATCGACCCGGTTCTTCAGGTCGGCCCAGGACTGGATCTCGTGCACCGCCTCGTAGGCGATCAGCTTTTCCAGCAGGGCGGCGGGGGAATGCCAGGTGAGCCGCTGCAGTTCCAGAAAGCCCACGTCGAACCAGGCTGACAGGCGCGCTTCCAGTTCCCGGTCGAGCACCGCCAGTTCGGGGGCGTGGGGCAGGAAGCGCAGCAGGTCGGCACGCAGGTCCACCAGGAACTTGACGCCCTGGGGCAGGGCCAGAAACTGGGTCATGATGCGGATGCGCGCCGAGCGCATGGCCGCGCGCAACGCCGCTTCGGCGTCGCCTTCGGCGGGCGTGCCGATCGATGCCTGCCAGGCCGTATGGGCGCTGGCCACCTTGACCGGGTCCGGGCCGAATTCCCGGGCGATCAGCTGCAACACCGCGCGGCGGCCGGCGGGCGCAAGTTGCAGGTAGGTCTCACCCAGGCGGGCCGCCCGGTTGCGCGCCGAGACTTCGCCGCCCAGACTGGCTGCGCATTCCTGCAGTTGGGCCCGGATCCGCTCTAGGTCCTTGGCCGGCAGGCCGTCGCCGGGGATGGAACGAACGGTGGTGGCGTGGGCGGTACTGGTCATGGTCCCCTCCTTGTCAGGCCGATTCTGCCCCAGGAGGGGGGCGTGTCAAGTCGGAGAAGGGCTCAGGACGCCGCGTTCCGGGCCGTTCCCGGCATCCGGCGCAGCAGCAGCCAGAGCCCGGCGGCGATCATCGGCAGGGACAGCCACTGGCCCATGCTGACGGTGGTGGACAGGCCGAAGATGCCGTCGTCCGGGGTGCGGAAGAATTCGCCGACGAAGCGGGCCAGGCCGTAGCCGACGAGGAACAGGCCGGACACCCGGCCGGCGGGGCGCGGCGTGGCCGAATACAGCCACAGCACGGCGAACAGGACCAGCCCTTCCAGGCCGGCCTCGTAGAGTTGGGAGGGGTGGCGGGGAAGGCCGTCCACTTGGGGGAAGACCATCGCCCAGGGCAGGGACGGGTCCGCCGGACGGCCCCACAGTTCGCCGTTGATGAAGTTGCCGATGCGTCCGAAGAACAGGCCCAGGGGCACCAGGGGCGCGACGAAATCGGCCACCTGGAACCAGCTGCGCCCGGTCTTGCGGGCGAACAGGGTGAAGGCGGCGAGCACGCCGAGGAAGCCGCCGTGGAAGCTCATGCCCCCCTTCCACACCGCCACGATCTCCAGGGGGTGGCTGAAGTAATAGCCTGGCTCGTAGAACAGCACCTGGCCGAGGCGGCCCCCCAGCACCACGCCGATGGCGCCCCAGAAGAGCAGGTCGTCCAGCTCCTCGACGCTCCACGGCTTGGCCTGGCCGGTGCTGGCCTGGGCGCGGCGCCGGCCGAGGAACCAGAACTGGAGGAAGGCGAGCAGGTACATCAGGCCGTACCAGCGTACGGCGAGGGGGCCGATGGCCAGGGCGACGGGATCGAACTGGGGATGGACGAGCATGGGCGAGGCGTTCTTTCGCGGATAGAATGGCAAGATTATAGGCGTTACGCCGCATCGCCCTCGCCGGTCAGCCGTCAGGCGGACCACCCCCAAGCCCGCTCATGGGGTGCGTCGGCCATGCGGCTTTTTGTTCCCTGTCAGGCTTCCGCATCCAGGATCCAGGAGTCAGCACCATGCCCCAGTACCGTTCCCGCACCTCCACCCATGGCCGCAACATGGCCGGCGCCCGTGCCCTGTGGCGCGCCACCGGCATGAAGGAAGGCGATTTCGGCAAGCCGATCATCGCCGTGGTCAACTCCTTCACCCAGTTCGTCCCGGGCCACGTGCACCTCAAGGACCTGGGCCAGCTGGTGGCCCGCGAGATCGAGGCGGCTGGCGGCATCGCCAAGGAATTCAACACCATCGCCGTAGACGACGGTATCGCCATGGGCCACGACGGCATGCTCTACAGCCTGCCCTCCCGGGACCTGATCGCCGACTCGGTGGAGTACATGGTCAACGCCCACTGTGCCGACGCCATGGTGTGCATCTCCAACTGCGACAAGATCACCCCGGGGATGTTCATGGCCGCCATGCGCCTCAACATCCCGGTGATCTTCGTCTCCGGCGGCCCCATGGAGGCGGGCAAGGTGCAGTGGCAGGGCAAGACCATCGCCATCGACCTGATCGACGCCATGATCAAGGCCGGTGACAGCTCCTGTTCCGACGAGGACGTGGCCGCCTTCGAGCGTTCCGCCTGCCCCACCTGCGGCTCCTGTTCCGGCATGTTTACCGCCAACTCGATGAACTGCCTGACCGAAGCTCTGGGCCTGTCCCTGCCGGGCAACGGTACCGTGGTGGCGACCCACGCCGACCGTAAGAAGCTGTTCCTCACCGCTGGCCGGCAGATCGTCGAATTGGCCCGCCGCTACTACGAGCAGGACGACGCCTCGGTGCTGCCCCGGGCCATCGCCAGCAAACAGGCCTTCGAGAACGCCATGAGCCTGGACGTGGCCATGGGCGGTTCCACCAACACCGTGCTGCACATCCTGGCCGCTGCCCAGGAAGGCGGGGTGGACTTCACCCTGTCCGACATCGACCGCATCTCGCGCCAGGTGCCCTGCCTGGCCAAGGTGGCCCCCGCCACCGAGAAGTACCACATCGAGGACGTGCACCGCGCCGGCGGCATCATGGGCATCCTCGGCGAAATGGACCGGGCCGGCCTGATCCACCGCGACGTGCCCACCGTCCATGCCAAGACCCTGGGCGAGGCTATCGACACCCACGACGTGATGCGCACCCCGTCCCTGGGCGTGCTCGAATTCTTCAAGGCCGCCCCGGGCGGCGTGCCCACCCAGGTGGCCTTTTCCCAGGAGCGCCGCTATCCCGAGCTGGACCTGGACCGCACCCACGGCTGCATCCGCAACAAGGAGAACGCCTATTCCCAGGACGGCGGCCTGGCCGTGCTCTACGGCAACATCGCCGAGAACGGCTGCATCGTGAAGACCGCCGGGGTGGACGATTCCATCCTCAAGTTCACCGGCCACGCCCGGGTCTATGAAAGCCAGGACGACGCGGTCAAGGGCATCCTCGAGGGCGAGGTGGTGTCCGGCGACGTGGTGATCGTGCGCTACGAAGGCCCCAAGGGCGGCCCGGGCATGCAGGAAATGCTCTACCCGACCTCGTACCTCAAGTCCCGCGGCCTGGGCAAGGAATGCGCCCTGCTCACCGACGGCCGCTTCTCCGGCGGCACCTCGGGCCTGTCCATCGGCCACGCCTCGCCCGAAGCCGCCGAGGGTGGCGCCATCGGCCTGGTGGAAACCGGCGACACCATCGAGATCGACATCCCCAACCGCTCGATCCAGTTGAAGATCAGCGACGCCGAGCTGGCCGCCCGCCGTGCCGCCATGGAGGCCAAGGGCGATGCCGCCTGGAAGCCGGCCAACCGGGAACGCAAGGTGTCGGTAGCCCTGCAAGCCTATGCGCTGATGGCCACCTCGGCCGACCGGGGCGCAGTGCGCGACCTGTCCCAATTGAAACGTTAAAGCCTCTGCCGGGCTGTCGTCACCCCGAGGTGGCGCAGCCCGTCGGCGCAATGGCAGAACTGGCAGAAACGACAAGGGGCTCCCGTTGGGAGCCCCTTGTGTCACACGGTGCTACGCGGCCGTGCTGGTCGAGGGTCAGTACTTCAGCGCCGAGAGGAAGGCCACCACCGCTTCCACGTCGTTGTCGTTCAGCTGGGCGGTCACCGCGCTCATCGGCGCGTAGAGCCGTTCGCCGCTCTTGTTGCGGTAGCGCAGCAGCGACTTCTTCAGGTATTCGCCCTGCTGTCCGGCCAGGCGCGGGATGGTTTCGTTGCCCTTGGCTTCGGGGCCGTGACAGCCGGTACACACCCGGGAGAAGAGGGCCTTGCCGCGATTGATGTCGCCTACCGCGCCGGCCTTGATCGGGCTGACCTTGGCGTCGGCGTAGAAGAGGGCGATCTGGGCTTTCTGCTCGTCGTTGAGCACCTTGATCAGGCCCTGCATGAAGTCGTCCTTGCGTTCGCCGGAACCGAATTTGCGGATCTGTTCCACCAGGTAGGCCGAATTTTGTCCGGCCAGGTTGGGAACTTCCGGGTAGCGGCTGTTGCCATCTTCCCCGTGGCAGTTGGCACAGAAGAACGATGCCTTCTTGCCGGCGTTGATCGCGGCGGCCTTCTTGGCGGCATCCGCTTCCCAGGCCTTGACCAGGTCGATGGTCTTTTCGCCCTGGGCGAGCGCTGTGAGCGGCCCGAACAGGGTCAGTGACACCAGCACGGTGGTCAGCAGGCCACGCGGGCGTTGCCGGCCGGATCCTCCGGTAAGCCGAGGAAACATCGATCTCTCCCTGGGTTATATGACAAACCTTGCAATTTTAACGTCATTTCCCGGGTGCCCTGTGGTGAGCCGTCGGTTCATTGATCCAGCGCAAATTCGGGGATTTCCAGGGGCAGCCGGGGCGGCGCTGGAACACGGACTTCCCTGCTGCCCTGGCGGGGCGTTCCCTGGCATGGGAGGTGCTGGCTTGAGAAAAGGGGCGTTCAGGGGACGTCCGGGCTTTTTTGG
The DNA here is from genome assembly GCF_008274805.1 of Oryzomicrobium terrae. Classification (NCBI taxonomy): domain Bacteria; kingdom Pseudomonadati; phylum Pseudomonadota; class Betaproteobacteria; order Rhodocyclales; family Rhodocyclaceae; genus Oryzomicrobium; species Oryzomicrobium terrae. The sequence continues at coordinate 3,311,583 of NZ_CP022579.1, read as the reverse complement.
CCGATATCCCGGTCTAATCATGCAGGTACGGCCTTGGCCAATCCGGATGCCTGTGCACCGGGGCGGTAAGGCCGTGTAGTCGAGAGGATTCCATGCCGCAGATGCGCTTTGCCTTTGATAACAGCTATGCCCGCGACCTCAGCGGGTTTTATGTGCCCTGGCAGCCCCAGCCCGTGCCGAAACCCCTGTTGCTGTTTTTCAATCCGACGCTGGCGGAGGAGTTGGGGCTGGAGCCGACGCCCGGCGATGGCGATGTCCTGGCCGCCGTTTTCTCCGGCAACACGATTCCGGAAGGGGCCGCACCGATTGCTCAGGCCTATGCCGGCCACCAGTTCGGCGGCTTCTCGCCGCAACTTGGCGACGGCCGGGCGCTGTTGCTCGGTGAAGTCATCGACCGCCACGGTGTGCGCCGCGACATTGCCTTCAAGGGCTCAGGCCGCACGCCCTTTTCGCGCCGCGGCGACGGCAAGGCCGCAGTCGGCCCGATGTTGCGCGAAGTGTTGATCGGTGAGGCGATGCACGCCCTGGGGATCGCCACGACGCGCGCCCTGGCCGTTGTTGCCACCGGGGAGGCCGTCGCCCGGGAGATTCCCTTGCCCGGGGCGGTGCTGACCCGGGTGGCTGCCAGCCACCTCCGGGTCGGCACCTTCGAGTTCTTTGCCGCACGGGGCGAGCAAGCGCGCGTACGTCAGCTGGCCGACTATGCCATTGCCCGCCACTATCCGGCGCTGCTGGGGCGGGAGGCGCCCTATCTGGCGTTCCTGCGGGCCGTCATCGAGCGGCAGGCCGCGCTGGTGGCGCAATGGATGGGAGTGGGCTTCATCCATGGGGTGATGAACACCGACAACATGAGCATCCCCGGGGAAACCATCGATTACGGTCCCTGCGCCTTCATGGAAGCCTACGATCCCGGGACAGTATTCAGTTCGATCGATGAGTACGGGCGGTACGCCTACGCCAATCAACCCAGCATCGCCCAGTGGAACCTGGCCCGCCTGGCAGAAACCCTGGTCCCGCTGCTGGCGGATGATCCGGAGCAGGGCGTGGCCCTGGCTACCGAGGCGGTCAACGCCTTTGCCGAGGACTACCGGCACCACTGGTTGGCGGTCATGCGGGCCAAGCTGGGGCTGGCGGGGCCGGGGGATGCAGGGGGGGACGAACGCGATACGGCCCTGGTGGCCGACTGGCTGCAGCTGCTGCACCATGACCGGGTCGATTTCACCTGGGCCTGGCGGCGCCTGGCGGATGCGGCGCAAGGGCAGTTGTCGCCCCTGCGCACGCTGTTTGCCGATCAAGCGGCGCTGGATGCCTGGCTGATCCGTTGGCAGAGCCGCTGCGCCGCCGAGGATGACCGCGGCGCGGTAGCGGAGCCGGGCGGCGCCGCCCGGGTGCGGGCGCAACGGATGCGCCGGGTCAATCCCTGGTTGATTCCACGTAACCATCGGGTCGAGGAGGCCCTTGCCGCCGCCTCGGATCGCGGTGATCTGCAGCCCTTTGAGCAGCTACTGGCGGTGCTGCAACGGCCCTACGACGAGCAGTCCGGTGCCGTCCACCTTGCCGAGCCGGCGGCACCGTCCTTTACGGCGGGATACCGCACCTTCTGCGGCACCTGAACCCTGAAAAGCGGTCTCTCGGGCGCGGCGGACCAGTTCCCCCCGCGTCAACGCCCGACCATGCCAGGGCGTTAACTGCCTGGCCCCTTGGCTATGCCTACGCAACGCTTCGCCACCCCACGCCAGCCCTTGTGCTAGGTAATTCTGACGGTGGGTGTGACGTTCCCAAGGGGGGCAAAAGCCAGTACCATCCCCGGGCTGTTGTTCAACCCACCAATCACGGAGCGAGATCATGAAAGCAATCCTGTCCCTCCTGGCCGTTGCCGGTCTGCTGTCTGCCGGTGTCGCCCAGGCTGATGAAGCCCTGGCCAAGTCCAAGGGCTGTCTGGCCTGCCACGCCGTCGACAAGAAGCTCGTCGGCCCGTCCTACAAGGATGTTGCCAAGAAGTACGCCGGCGACAAGACCGCCGAAGCCAAGCTGGTCGAGAAGGTCAAGAAGGGCGGTTCCGGCGTTTGGGGCCCCGTCCCGATGCCCCCCAACGCCGCTGTCAGCGACGACGATCTGCACAAGCTGGTGAAGTGGATCCTGTCCCAGAAGTGAGCCTCGCCTGATTTCAGTGCGCAAAAAGCCGGGAGTCCCAGGACTCCCGGCTTTTTTGTGTCCATTTTGGTGCATCGTGCCGGACCGTGAAAAACCGCGCAGGGCTTGTGCGGTGCCTGATTGACAGGCAAAAGCGGCCACTCGCAGAATGGCCCGGAAAGCTCTTTGTTGTCGGCTGTACGTTTTCCCCTGTCGCCCTGCCCGAACCGGGCGCGGCGTTTCCGGACCCTGTCCGAACCCTGCGGAGAATCGGAACCATGACCAAGACTTGCCCTGCCCGCCCGGCCTATCCCCATCCTCTTGCCAGTGCGGCGCCCCTGGCCCTGCTGATCGCCGCCGCCCTGGCCGGCTGCGGCAACAAGGAAGAGCCCAAACCGGCGGCCACCCCCGCCACGGCCCCGGCCGTCGCACCGACGATCACCGTGCGCATCGGCCACGTCGGCCCCCTCACCGGACCCCAGGCCCACCTGGGCAAGGACAACGAGGACGGCGCCCTGCTCGCCATCGACGACCTTAACGCCCAGGGCATCGAAATCGGCGGCGCCAAGGCCAAGTTCGAACTGCTCTCCGAGGACGACCAGGCCGATCCCAAGCAGGGCACCATCGTTGCCCAGAAGCTGGTGGACGCCAAGGTGAACGGCATCGTCGGCCACCTCAACTCCGGCACCACCATCCCGGCGTCGAAAATCTACTTCGACGCCGGCATTCCCCAGGTGTCCGGCTCGGCCACCAACCCCAAGTACACCCAGCAGGGCTTCAACACCGCCTTCCGCGTCATGACCAACGACGTGCAGCAGGGCCTGGTGCTGGGCGAGTATGGCGTGAAGAAACTGGGAGCGAAGAAGATCGCCCTGGTGGACGACCGCACCGCCTACGGCCAGGGCCTGGCCGACGAGGTCGAGAAGTCGATCAAGGCCAACGGCGGCGAGGTGGTGGCCCGGGAATTCACCAACGACAAGGCCACCGACTTCAAGGCCATCCTGACCAAGATCAAGTCGAAAAAGCCCGACCTGATCGTTTATGCCGGCATGGACGCCCAGGCCGGGCCCCTGATGAAGCAGCTGCGTGAACTGGGCATCAAGTCCAACTTCCTCACCGGCGACGGCGGCTGCACCCCCGAATTCATGAAACTGGCCGGCGAGGCCGCCGAGGGCCAGATGTGCTCCCTGCCTGGGGTGCCCCTGGACAAGATGCCCGGCGGGCCGGCCTTCGTGAACAAGTTCAAGGTCAAGTTCAACACCGACATCCAGCTCTACGCGCCCTACGTCTACGACGCCACCATGGTGCTGGCCGACGCCATGAAGCGCGCCGGCTCGGCGGACCCGGCCAAGTACCTGCCGGAGGTGGCCAAGACCGATTACCAGGGCGTTACTGCCCGCATCGCCTTCGACGCCAAGGGCGACCTGAAGAGCGGCCCCATCTCGCTCTACAAGTACGCCGGCGGCAAGCTGCAATTCGTCGAGACCGTGGGCGGCGGCGCCGGTGGCTCCGGCGGCGATGCCCCTGTCCCGGCCAAGGGCGACGGGCAAAAATAAACCAACCGCGACGGCGCCTTTCCTGGCGCCGTTTTTCCATGCTGGACCCACAGGCAACGGGCCATGGACATCTTCATCCAGCAGATCATCAACGGGCTGGTCCTGGGTAGCATCTACGCCCTGGTCGCCCTGGGCTACACCATGGTCTACGGCATCCTCGGCCTGATCAACTTCGCCCACGGCGAGGTGGTCATGCTCGGCGCCCTGACCGCCTATTCGACCATCACCGGCCTGCTCGGCCTGGGGGTTCCCCTGCCCCTGGCGGCCCTGGCCGGCCTGGCCGTTGCCGCCCTGCTGTGCATGGCGGTGGGCTACACCGTCGAGCGCGTCGCCTATCGCCCCCTGCGCGGCGCGCCCCGGCTGGCGCCGCTGATCACCGCCATCGGCGTGTCGATCGTGCTGCAAAACGGCGCCATGATGGTCTGGGGACGCAACTACCACGCCTTTCCCAACCTGGTGCCGGAACGCCAGTACGACGTCTTCGGCGCCACCATCACCCTGCTCCAGGTGCTCACCGTGCTGCTCGCCGCCCTGACCATGGCCGGCCTGATGCTGCTGGTGTTGCGCACCCGCCTCGGCCGGGCGATGCGCGCCACCGCCGAGAATCCGGCCATCGCCCAACTGATGGGAGTGGACGTGAACCGCATCGTCTCCCTGACCTTCGTCCTCGGCTCGGCCCTGGCGGCCCTGGCCGGGCTGATGGTCAGCGCCAACTACTCGATCGCCCACTACTACATGGGCTTCATCCTCGGGCTGAAGGCCTTCACCGCGGCCGTGCTGGGGGGCATCGGCAACCTGGCCGGAGCCATGGTCGGCGGCATCCTGCTCGGTCTGATCGAATCCCTGGGGGCCGGCTACATCGGCGACCTGACCGGCGGTTTCTTCGGCTCCAACTATCAGGACGTGTTCGCCTTCTTCGTCCTCATCGCCGTGCTGGTCTTCCGCCCCTCGGGCCTGGTCGGCGAAAAAGTCGCGGAGCGGGCGTGATGACGGCTCCTGCTGCTTCCCCCGCCATTTCTCCCGTCGGCCGCACGCCCATCCCCGCCCGGGTGTGGGCGGCCTACGCCGGCCTGGCCCTGCTGCTGGCGCTGCTGCCCTGTCTGGTGGGCGGGGTGCTCGGCCTGGGCAACGCCTGGCTGCGCACCCTCAACTTCGCCGTGCTCTACGTGATGCTCGCCCTCGGGCTCAACATCGTGGTCGGCTTCGCCGGGCTGCTCGACCTGGGCTACATCGCCTTCTATGCCGTGGGCGCCTATCTGTACGCCCTGCTCGCCTCGCCCCACTTCGGCCTGCACCTGCCGGCCTGGGCCATCCTCCCCGCCGGGGCGGCCCTGGCCGGGCTGTTCGGGGTCATCCTGGGGGCGCCCACCCTGCGCCTGCGCGGCGACTACCTGGCCATCGTCACCCTGGGTTTCGGCGAGATCGTGCGTATCTTCCTCAACAACCTGAACGCCCCGGTGAACATCACCAACGGTCCCCAGGGGGTGTCGGGCATCGATCCCCTGGCCTTCTTCGGCGTCTCCCTGGCCAAGCCGGTGGTGGTGGCCGGTTTTACCCTGCCGCCCCTGGCGGCCACCTATTACGTCTTCCTGCTGCTCGCCCTGGGGGTGGTGTTCGTCACCTTGCGCCTGGAAAACTCGCGCATCGGCCGGGCCTGGGTGGCGATCCGCGAGGACGAAATCGCCGCCAAGGCCTGCGGCATCGACACGCGCAATATCAAGCTGCTCGCCTTCGCCATGGGGGCCAGCTTCGGCGGCGTGGCCGGGGGCCTGTTCGCCGGCTTCCAGGCCTTCGTCAGCCCCGAATCCTTCAGCCTGATGGAATCGGTGATGGTGCTGTGCATGGTGGTGCTGGGCGGCATGGGCCACATCCCTGGGGTGATCCTCGGTGCCGTGCTGCTGTCGCTGCTGCCGGAAGCCTTCCGCTACGCCGCGGTGCCGGTGCAAAAATACCTGTTCGGCCACGTGGTGGTAGACCCGGAAAGCCTGCGCATGCTGCTGTTCGGTCTGGCCCTGATCCTGGTCATGCTCTACCGCCCGGCGGGGCTGTGGCCTTCACCCCTGCGCAAGCGCGAGCTGAAACGGAGTACCTCATGAGCGCCCTGCTGGAGGCCCGGGCGGTGGCCAAGCACTTCGGCGGGGTGAAGGCCCTCAAGGACGTGTCCCTGTCCATTGCTCCGGGGGAGATCTACGGCCTGATCGGCCCCAACGGCGCCGGCAAGACCACCTTCTTCAACTGCCTGACCGGCCTGTATGCACCGGACGGCGGCGGCTTCACCTTCGCCGGGGCGCCGCTCAAGGCCAGCGCGCCGCACCAGGCAGCCCAGCGCGGTATCGCCCGGACCTTCCAGAACATCCGCCTGTTCGCCCACATGACCGCCCGGGAGAATGTCATGGTCGGCCGCCACGCCCGCACCCGGGCCGGGGTGATCGGCGCCATCCTGCGCGACCCGCGTACCCGGGCCGAGGAAGCGGCCATCGCCCGGCGCGCCGAGGAACTGCTCCATTACGTGGGCATCGCCGACCGGGCCGACGACCTGGCCAAGCACCTCTCCTACGGCGACCAGCGTCGCCTGGAGATTGCCCGGGCCCTGGCCACCGAGCCGCGCCTGCTTTGCCTCGACGAGCCGGCGGCGGGCATGAACGCCACCGAGCGCGCGGCCCTGCGCACCCTGATCGCCGGCATCCGCAGCGACGGTATTACCGTGCTCCTCATCGAGCACGACGTGAAGCTGGTGATGGGCCTGTGCGACCGGGTGGCGGTGCTCGACTACGGCCAACTGGTGGTGGAGGACGTGCCGGCGGTGGTGCAGCGCCACCCCCGGGTGATCGAGGCTTACCTGGGCGCCGCCCCGGACGAGGCAGGCCAGGGTGGGGCGGAGGAGGGCGGCCATGCTTGAAGTCACCGGCCTGGCCGTGTCCTACGGCGGCATCCGCGCCGTCAAGGGCATCACCTTCCACGTCAACGCTGGGGAGCTGGTGGCCTTGATCGGTGCCAACGGCGCCGGCAAGACCTCGACCCTCAAGGCCCTGGCCCGGCAACTGCCCGCTGTCGGCAGCCTGCGCTACGAGGGCCGGGAACTGGCCGAGCTGGCGCCGCACCAGCTAATCGGCGCCGGCATTGCCCTGGTGCCCGAAGGCCGCGGCGTGTTCGCCCGGCTGACGGTGGAAGAGAACCTGGACATGGGCGCCTACTCCCTGACCGGCCGGGCCGGCCGTCAGGCCGTGGCCCAAGGCTTGGAGCGGGCCTACGCCCTGATGCCGCGCCTCAAGGAGCGGCGCCGCCAACTGGCCGGCACCCTGTCCGGCGGCGAACAGCAGATGCTGGCCATCGCCCGGGCCCTGATGGGCGAGCCGCGCCTGCTACTGCTCGACGAGCCCTCCATGGGCCTGGCGCCGCTGATGGTGCAGAAGGTGTTCGAGGTGATCCGCGAGGTGCGCGCCGCCGGGGTGACGGTGCTGCTGGTCGAGCAGAATGCCCGCCTGGCGCTGCAAGCCGCCGACCGGGGCTACGTGCTCGAATCCGGGGAACTGGCGTTTACCGACGATGCCCCCCGCCTGCTGGCAGACCCCCGGGTGCAGGCGGCCTATTTAGGAGAATGACCATCAATACCCGCCACCGCCGGTTCGGCCCTACCTCCACCGCCGTCGTTTGGGCGGCGATCGTCTGCACTCTGTCCGGCGCGTCCCACGCGGCCTATCGATGCGAGCAGAACGGCAAGGTAGTGATCTCGGACACGCCCTGCGCGGCCTCCGCGGGGCATGCCGGGCCGAATTCACCATCCCCGTCCCAATCCCGCACCGTCACCCTGAATGGTCCGGCCCAAGGCCCCAGCCCCTATGGCGAATGGCGCGGACAGGCGCAATTCAACATGGTGGCTGGCGGGCGGCAGGTGGCAGAGGGACATGCGGTCGTGCCCTTCACCATCGGTATCGACGGGCAGGGCAAAGTGGTCGGTGCGAGCAGCGCCAATGGCTGCCGGGTGCTGGGCATCGCCTCGCCACATTTCGTCGCGGAGGCCCTGAATCTCGACCTGACTTTGAGCAATTGCAATGTTACGAACTACAACCGGCGTTACGCTGGTTCCCTGATCGTGAGCAGCCGCGATCGTTCTGCCCAGTTGAGCCTGACTTCCTACGACATGCTGGGGCGTTCTGCCGCCTACGAGGTCAAGAGCACCTTGCGTCGCTAAAGGGCTGGGCATTCAGCGAGAAATGTCATGACCGATCCTGTCGATAGCGCCGCCGTGCTGGCGGCCCTTTCCACCGTCTCCGACCCGGAGCACGGCATCAACATCGTGGACCTGGGCCTGGTCTACGGGGTGGACGTGGCCCCGGGCCAGGTGACGGTGCGCCTCACCCTGACCAGCCCGGGCTGCCCCATGGGCAACCTGATCCTGGGCGACGCCGAGGAGGCGGTGCAGGGCGTGGTGGCGCCGGGCACCGTGGTGGATCTGGAGCTGGTGTGGGAGCCGCCCTGGGGGCCGGAACGCATGTCGGATGCCGCCAAGCAGCACTTCGGCTGGGATTGAGGCCGTCAGCGCCCCACGCTGAAGCCCCACGGAAGCCCACGCCATGCCGGTCCGCTACCGCATCCCCCTCTTTCTCTGCGCCGTGGTCGCCCTGGTCACCGGCCTGTGGGGCGGCCTTGGCCGCCTGCCCGGGTTGTTCGAATTGACCGGCGGCGCGGCCCTGCCGCCGCCCAACGCCATCGGCTTCCACGGCGCCCTGATGGCCGCTGCCTTCTTCGGCACGGTGATCAGCCTGGAGCGGGCGGTGGCGCTGAACCGCCCCTGGGCCTATCTGGCCCCGGCCCTGTGCGGCCTGGGCGGCATCGCCTTGCTGGCCGGCTTGGCACCGGTGCCGGGGGGCAGCCTGCTGGCCCTCGGCCTGGCCATGCTGGTGGTGGCGTCGGCGGAGGTGTGGCGGCGCCAGAAGGCGCTGCACAACGTCATCCTGCTGCTGGCCGCGGCCCTGGGGGCGGTGGCTTCCCTGGTGTTCGCCGCCGGAGCGCCGATCCGCGATGCGGTGCCCGGCTGGAGCGCCTTTCTCGTGCTGACCATCGCCGGCGAGCGGCTGGAGTTGTCCCGCCTCCTCCCTCCCTCGCCGTTCACCCTGCGCGGGGTGGCCGCCGCGGCCGGGCTCGCCGCCCTGGCGGTCCTGGCCGGCGCCCTCGGGGGGCTGGGCGCCGATGCGGTCGGCGCGGTGCTCGCCGTGGCCTACCTGGCCCTGGCGGCGCTGCTGGTGAAGCGCGACGTGGCCTGGAAGTCGGCCCGGCTGCCCGGGCTGCCGCGCTACATCGCGGTGTGCCTGCTGTCCGGCTACCTGTGGCTGGCGGCCGGCGCCTTGATGCTGCTCGCCTGGGGCCTGCCCGGGGGCGGGCCGCACTACGACGCGGCGCTGCACGCCCTGTTCGTCGGCTATGTGCTGGCCATGGTGTTCGGCCACGCGCCGATCGTGCTGCCGGCGGTGGCGGGCATTCCCTTCCCCTACCGGCCCTGGCTGTACGCCCCCCTGGCGGTGCTGCACGGCTCCTTGCTGCTGCGCCTGCTCGGCGACGGCTTGGAGCGCGCCGACTGGCGCCTGGCCGGGGGGCTTGGCAACGGGCTGGCGGTGCTGCTGTTCGCCCTCAGCGCCGCCCTGGCGGTGCGCTCCGGGGTCGCCGCCAAACGGCAGCGTTCCCGCTAGCGGGGGGGCGTAAACCCCACGCCTGGCGGGCGTTTCGGCAGGGCATGGCTGGAATGCCGCGCCAATGCTCGATCTTCACGGATAGGGTCTGAAGATCGGCTACTGGCGCGGGGTTTGGCCCGGTGGTGCGGCCGGGCCATGGGTCTGGGGCCCGTGGCAGCGGCGCCCTGGCGGGACGCCGCGGATCGCGAATTAACGAATTAGCGGATTAGAACTCGAGCTTCTCGGCGAAGGCCAGGGCTTCCAGCTGGGCGGCATTCACCTGACTGGCGGACAGGCCGAGCATGCCGGCCTGACGGGCCAGTTCGGCGCCGTCGCCGGCCTCGCAGGCCCGGGCCAGGTCGAGGAAGGCGGCATAGACGCCGGTATCGCTGATCAGGGCGTCGCTGATCGGTTCGGGCAGGTGCATCGCCTCCAGGGCCGTCTCCATGCTCACCCCGAGCATCACGTCGAGCAGCGAGAAAGCGCCGGTGATGAACAGGTTGTCGAGCTCCTGCTTGTCCACCAGGCCGTGGCCGAGCAGTTCCATCAACCGGCCGCGGGTGATGGCGGTGTGCAGCAGCACCGGCGCCATCGGGTCCTTGCTCGAATGGGCGAGCAGCAGCGACAGCCAGCGGTTGAGCTTTTCGTAGCCGAGGATGGTTACCGCGTGGCGGAACGACTGGATCTCGCAGGAGAGGCCGAAACCCGCCGAGTTGATGTAGCGCAGCAGCTTGTACGACAGGGCCACGTCCTGCTTCAGGGCGTTTTCGATGTCGCGGATGTCGCCGTTCTGGCGTACCAGGTTGAGCACCTGGATGGTGTGAGCTTCGGAGGGCGCCAGGGTGGCGGCCTTGGTCATGCCCTCGGGGCTGTCGAGGAAGAACCAGCCGGCCACGGCACTGGCGCCGGCGTCCAGGGCCGCCTTGCAGGCGGCGTGGCTGGCGACGTTGAGGGCCAGGGGGATGCCCAGGGCGCCGGTCTTGTTGATCAGGGTGGCCAGGGTATTGGCGGGCAAGGCGGCATCAAAGCCGATGAAGCGCGGCGTGCGGCCGGTATTGAGGGCGGCGGCGCCATGCTCCAGGGAGAAGTCCAGGCACAGGTGGCCGGCCACGGGGGCCAGGGCCGCCTGCAGGGCCGGTTCCTGGGCCGAGCGGGCGATCAGTTCGGCGGGGACTTCCAGGGTGGCGTTGGGCGGGGCCACCCAATCGGCCAGGCTGGCCAGGTCGGCGTAGCCGCCGGGCGCGTCCAGGCCGGGCAGATGCACGAACACCGAACGCTCACCGCGGGGCCAGTGCTCATCCAGGGCGTTGAGGGTCGCCGCCACGGCCGCGGCGCTGCCGCGGTCGTGCACCGTGAAGCGGTGGGCGATGATCTTGTTCTGCCGGTTGACCACCGGCTCGCGGGAGAAAAACAGTTCGACGGACATGGGGGCTCCGGACGAGGGCCTGGTCAGGCAGTGGCCGCGCTGAGGGCGTCCGCGGAAAATTCGAAGGAATCGGCGAAGAAGGCGTCCTCGGGCAGGCCGGCGGCGGCGAAGTCGCGCTTGGCCGCCTCGACCATCACCGGAGCACCGCAGACGTAGGCCTCATGGCCGGACAGGTCGGGGAAGTCGGCCAGCACCGCCTGGTGCACGAAGCCGGTACGGCCGCTCCAGCCGTCGCCCGCGGCAGGCTCGGAGAGCACCGGCACGAAGGAAATGTGGGGGTGGGCGGCGGCCCAGCCGGCCGGCAGGTCGGCCAGGTACAGGCCGGCCTTGTCCCTGGCGCCCCAGTAGATCGCCATGGGCCGGGTCAGACCCTCGTGCAGGGCGTGCTCGACCAGGGCCTTGATCGGCGCGAAGCCGGTGCCGCCGGCCACCAGCACCATCGGCTTGGTGGAGTCCTCGCGCAGGAAGAAGGTGCCGTGGGGGCCGTTGAAGCGCAGGATGTCGCGGGCCTTCATGGTGGTGAACACCTTGTCGGTGAACAGGCCGCCGGGTACGTGGCGCACGTGCAGTTCCAGGAAGACGTCGTCGTGAGGGGCGTTGGCGATGGAGAAGCTGCGCCGCTTATTGCCCGGCAGCAGGATGTCTACGTACTGGCCGGCGAGGAACTGCAGGCGTTCGGCGGCAGGCAGCTTGAGTTTGAGGATGGCTACGTCCGGCGCGGGTTTTTCCAGCACTTCCAGGCGGGCCGGCAGGGTCTTCACCGGGATATCGGTGGCCCGGCGCACCTCGCGGCACTCGA